>CAOKPF010000004.1 GCA_948470565.1 uncultured Clostridium sp. | reverse complement strand
CCTACGCGTGTATTGGACTTTCACCAACTAGATATATGCCATGCACGGCACACTAAAAAAGCGATATATAAAAACATATACCGCTCTTTTTATTTATTTTCTTTTACATAGATAAATAAATATTACTTGTGCAATAATAAATCCTAATATCATTTGAAATATTAATACAACTGTTTTTAAAAATTCTTTTATTAAATCAAAAAATTTTCCTATTAATTCTATAATATAACAATTTTTCTTCCGATTTTTCATATAATCACCCTTTCTAATAATAATAAATATTAGCACTATAACAAATTAAATACATTATAACATGCTTTTTATTATAAGTAAAGTATTTAATTAACAAATTGTATAAAATCAATTTGCAAATAATTTTTTCTAATTTTTCATAATTTTTTCCTTTTTCAATTGACATAATTTGGAAATTATGATACAATCTGCTTGTAACTTTTATTAAATATACTAATTATGTATATTCTTTTAATTAAAGGAGGAATTTATTATGAACAAAATCAAACTAAGTCCAAAAGAAAAATGTAACTCAAAGAGAAAATTTAAAATTTACAAACGGATTATATGTAGTATACTTGTTCTAGCTATATTTGGTAGTCTACTACCATCTTATATAGTACATGGAACTTATTTGGATGATAATTATTATTTTGAAAATGATTATCAGAAAACTTTTCTATCAACAGATTGTACAAATTATAGTGGTATTGGCGATGTAAGATTTTTAATACACGAAATATGTACAGATGAAAAGCATGGTGAGATATGGGTAAGTGGTTACGTTGGTGATAAAAAAGAAGATGTTGAAATAGTACTACCAGAAACTGTTGAAATACAAGGGTATTTATATGATTTAGACTATATTCCACCAGAAGTTTTAAATTATCCATTTATAACTTCAATAACAATTCCAAATTCAGTTACAGTAATTGGAGCTAACGCTTTTATATCTACTAGTATAAAGGAAATAAACATTCCCGCATCCGTAAAAACAATTGATTGGTATGCATTTGGTGAATCGGTTGAAAAAATTACTGTTGATAAAGATAATAAATATTTTATGGCAGAAGATAATGTATTATATAGCAAAGATCAAAAAATATTATATGCTGCTGCTAACAAGACAAAAAATTATACAATAAAAGATGGTGTTGAAATAATTGAAACAGGTGCTTTTTCTGGATGTTGTAATACATCAATGCATAATCCTATTTACTCTATTTCAAAACTTACAATACCAAAAAGCGTAAAAGTTATAAAAGAAGATGCATTAAGTGCATGGCTTATAGAGTTTTTAGCGCCAAATCCTCCAAAAATTGAGGAACATATATCCACAAACATAATTGTACCAAAAGAATCAATTGACAAATATAAAAAGCTAAAATATAGTGGAGAAAAAGTATTTGACACAGTTGGCACTGAGGCTCATTACTTAAAACACAATAAAAAAGCCTTAAGAGAAACTTTAAAGTTACAAGGCTCAACAACCAGAAGACCAGATGATGTTTCAAAAAAAGAATATAAATATATTAAATCTTTTACTAAAAAATTAGTACAAAATGCAAATTCAGATGAAGAAAAGGTCCTTATAATCTATAACTGGATTGTTAACAATTGCTACTGGGATAAAAATAGAATAAAGCATACTGAAACATCTTCATATCTTATAAGCGATTATGTTGCAGACAGAGCATATAACTGCTTAAAAAACAAATATATGGTACCTCTAGGTTTTGCAAACTTAGTTAATGCCATGATGAGATCTGTAGATATTCCAAGCATATATATTGTAGATGGAAAAAACTATCCTTTTTTAAGTATGTATTTTGTGTCAAATCTAGTATATATCAATGATAAGTGGTGGTACTTAGATGTATCTACCTCATGTGAAAATGAGTACAAAGGGAAAAAATTTAAAAGATATTATGATAAAGTAAATAATATATCTACTTTAACTACCTTTGAAGGAATGTCAAGTGATACAAAACTTGGAACTACAAAACTAATTGATAAAAAAGAATATAAAAAATAGTAGTTATACAAGTTCTTATAACCAAAAAATACTTGAATTGCTTAATTGCAATTTCAAGTATTTTTTGTGTTGTCTAGTCAAAGTCCTCTGCTGCTCTATTATCAGTATCATACAATAATACAGTTCCCTTTATTTTGTTATACATATCATCATTAATGTTCCAATCTCCTTTTTCAAGTTTTATACTAAGTCCATCTGCATTACTTCCTGGACTATTAAAGCCTATATATCCTTCATAATCCCATTGACTAGTATTATGACGTGACCCATCTAATCCTTTGTCTTCATTATCATATGCTACTGTTACATTTTTAGTACCTTTATCCGTACATTCTATTTTAAATATTACTCCTATATATCCATCTGTTAATGGTTTGTTTATACTAGAACCATTTTTTACTGCTATTGTAGAATTTGGTAATTTAAATTCACCATACCAAGCTTGAATAAACATATCGTCATCAGCAGATGTATCCATCATAGAAGAATCTAATATAAATCCGCTTGATGAGCTTATATTTAATTCCTTTAGTGCATCTGATAAATATCTACTATTAGGTGTAACTGAAGAATTTGCTACATTTCTATATCCATCATTTGGTTTAAAGTATATTTTATATCCACTATCTACAAATTTAGTATATTGACCTGTTGAATTCTTATAATACAATGTTATATCTTTTGTAAAATTAGATCCATCTTTTGAAATATAGTAATAACTTGGTGTTATTTTAACACTTCTAGTTGAAAGTTCTGCTGCACCTAGACTACCGTTTGTCTTTAAGTCAAATGATACTCTATATCCAAGTTTTGGTGCCTCAATCATAGTATTATTAGTACTCTTGTATGGTCCAAGTGGTAATATTGTTGATGTATTACTTACCTCCTCATAATCGTTATATCCAATATCTGCATAAGTATAATACATTTTTAATTTCTTTATACCAGAGAAATATACTGTTCCTGTTGTTGCATTAACATCTGATATAGTTTGTCTTCTAAATACTTCTTTAAAGTTTAAATCCGTACAATCAGTTAATTTAAAGTCAAATATTCTACCTAGGTTAGTTGTAACAATTTTATCTTGTACCCTGTGATATGCATCACCTTTTATTGAGCTTGGTGATATATAACTACCATGATTTGTTGCTGTTAAATTTGGCATTGTAGTTGTATTAGTACTTTCTATATAACTAGTTAAAAGATTTTTCCAACTACTAGAATTTAATCCATTCATTGTTGCTGTTGTAAGTTCAGGTGGATTATTTATTGTAAATGCTACTCCATTAACTGAATTTGCTGCACGATCAACTGTAACTCCCTCTGATTCTGTATACATTGTAGGTTTAGCTTCAAGATAACCACCAGGTGGTATTTTTATCCAAGTTCCAGCAGGTATATTTTCATAATAGTCATACTCTCTATTGCCATCATCATCTGTATATGTACCATGTATCTGTAATCCTGTTATATCAAAATCAAATTTTACCATTGTATATTTTACAAATTCATTGGTATCTATATTATTATATCCTGCTATTGCTGTACCACTAAATGTTGGTATAACTTTAAATACTGCATTCTTTTGTAATGTAATTATGTCACTACTATCTGAATGGTTTACTACTGTTGGTGTTTCTATCTTTAATTTAAAGTTTAATGGTGTTAATACATTTACTTTATTTACTTCACCTATTCCTCCTTCACCTGATGTTTCAGTATAATCTTTTTTAGGCGATGGTGGAAATACTTCACAATCCATACCTACTGTTACACTTTTTGCTCTATTGTATGCACCTTCCCTACTAAAATTACTTCCTGTCATTAATCTATATTTTATAGTTGCTGATGGTACTCTTATTCCATTCCATTTCCAATATGGAATATTTAGTGTTGTATCAAAGTCATTATTAGTTGTACGTACACTTGTTGGCATACCACTCATATATTCATTTGCATAGGCTGTATAGTTAGTAGGAGTATTTCTAGTACTCATCATTCCCCAATCAGTATCAGCATCTCTAATATCTTCTTCTCTTTCTTTTTTATTTTCTTGGAATAATTCAACTCCACTTCTATCTATTTTAAAGTTATCATTTGTTAATGTAAGTTTAAATCTAAGTTTATTAAAGTCTGCAACTCTACTATGTGTATATGTATCTAAGTTTTCTTTTAATAATTGCGAATTTTTAGCAAATAATACTTCACATTCTGAATTTGCACCAACATGTGAATAATCAGGTGGTGTTGGTGAATCTACACTATCACGTATAATTGGTTCTCCACAACCATCTTTCCTAAATGCAAGACGACTGTTATCAGCCCCTAAAGACATAGAACCTCCTATTACAGTATCATCATAAATATTTCCATCTGTACTAAACTTTGGTGTTGTTTCATGGTTTTTTAAACCTCCACTTGAAACTGAATCTTCATAAGCACTTGATAAAGCTATATCATAGTCTGCGTCACTAGAACCAAACAGTAATCCTCCTGTATTAGTATCTTTATCATGCAATACAACTCTATCTATCCTGTACATTTTAAAGTTTGTTATTACATAGTATTGATGTTCATAATTAACTCTATATGAAAATCCTTTATTAATGTCTGTTATACTTTTTGATTCATTATATGGTTTACAAGTATCACCTGGATAAAATGCTTCTTTATACTTTTTAGTAGTTTGTGTACAAGTTCTAGTATATCTAGTTTTTGTACCAATTTGTTTACCATATGAATCTGTTATTGCTATTTCTGTTTCAGTTGTATTAAAATCAGTATATTCTATTGTTTCTGCTTTATATGATCTTCCGAATTTATCACTAGAATAATTTTTCTTATTTTCACGAGCTGGTGCTGAGCCACCTGTCTCCCAAGTATCTGTAACAGTAGTTTTTTCTTCTTTTTGTAATGAACTTCCCTCAGGATTTACTTTCTTATGATCTGGATAACAGCCTGCATGTGATGTACCCCATATTAGCATATATGAATGTAATGTAAGGCTTGTATATTTAGCTACTCTTCCTGTTGTTTTTTCTTCATATTTTGCACCTGCTAAATGATAAGGATATGCTTCTCCTATATACACATCTAAATCTTTACCTGATGGAATATAATCCATATCTGGTGCTACCTTTGCGGTTGATGTTGTATAATCTGAACCAGTTGATGCTGCACTCTTAAAATCTAATCTACCAACCAAACTTATATCTCCACAATCAGGTGTTGGTATATCTGGACAACCAGGTGTTCCTGGTGGACAATCACCTTTCTTTTTATAATAGAAATTTACCATTATATACTTATTTTGACTAGAATTATAGTAACTACTTTGTGCAGATCTAGTACATGCTGCAAGATTAGCTGCTGCCTCTGTTGATGTATTAGCTACCCCCGATGTTAAACCAGCATATTCATAATCTGCTGAATTTACAGGTGCTGGAGTAAGTCCTACACTAGATGTTAAATCAGTTTTAAAATATACATCAGTTCCAGATGGTATTGATATTCTTTTATTTGTTCTTGTATCTGTACCATTTACAACTAAACTACCTCCAATTGTTTCTTTTTTAGAAGCAAAATTGTATGGTAATTTTCCTATAACCTCTCCAGTATTTGCATCAATTACATAATGGTTTGCATATACTTGTTTTACTTTTACAGGTCCCTCTTCAAATGCAAATTCAATTACATATCCATGTGGTTCTACAAATTCTACTCCATCTCCATACCAGTTATTTGAAGCTATTGCCGTATACATCTTATTTTTACCCCAATTTGCAACTGAATCGTTAGCAGTCTGTTTATCTCTTGCCTTTTGCAAAGATTTTCCCATAAACTTAAGACCACCATTATATTTATATTTTTTACCTTCCCATGTAATTTCCTGAGTACTATTTTGTATCTTTATGGTCAAATTTTGTTGTTTCTCTTTTCGTCTAGTTACAAAATTTTTTCTATTACTATTAGTTAATTTTATAAATCCACTACTACCTTTACCTAATAGTACATCGTTTCCATCTACATCAGTTAGTTTATAATTTACTTCATATTCTAATTTATCAAAATAAAAAGCTACGACTGTATATGTCTTATCTGTCTTATATGTCTTACCAACTTCATATGTCTTACTATTATTTTTTAACTCTATTGTCTTACTTGTAGTTTTCCACCCCTTAGCGTTTCCACTTGAATCTACTTTATTTTTTGCTGTATCTTTATTATTATCTGAATATACCTTAACTCCTGTGTAAGTATAGCCTTCATTCATCTTTTGATTAAACTTACCATTATATTCACCATCATATGTTAATGTTTTATTGTATGTACTTTTCTTTAACTCAACTTCTATTTTTTCATGTGCCTCTACCTTATATGTACCATCATCTTGTTTATATTTATATTGTACTATTATCTCCTTTTTAGGAAAAATCGGAATTAATAATCTTCTAAAAAATGCATTTTCTGCTATTATACTATGCGGTTGTTCTGGATATTCATCTATATTATATTTATATTTTACTGGTGAACTACCAGGAGTTGAAGCCACTCTTTCTGTTTTACTAATATATACCTTTGAAAAATATACTACAAGATAGTTTTTTCCATTTTTTGTTACTTTGTCTAATTTATCTTCTTGCTCATATATTTCATTTAGCATATTTTTTGTTAATCTATTTCTTGACCTATAACCTGTACTACCATGATTAAGAATTTGATAAGCAATCTCTGTTCCTGAATATACACTTCCAAAATATTGGCTTTCACTAGGGCCAGTTGCAAATTTTGTTGCATATGAATCTATAACACCTGATCCTGTAGGAATTGAGGAAGATGAACCAAATACTTCAATAAATCCTGTTGCAGGCGCCCTTTGCTTACTCTTATTACTTACTTCTCTACCACTTATATCTACATAACCTGGCGCATTTCTAAGTCTTGTATTTGCCCTAACTACTTCATCAAATTTATTATACTCAGTATATGTTATCTTTCTTCCCTCATAATAATCTATTGATTTTTGTGAAGGGTCTGCCAAGTGATGAAATATAACTGAAGTACAGCCATCATCTTCACAGTCTGATGTTAATTCGCAATATGCTATTTGCTTTGTACATAAAAAATAGAACAATATTACAAACACTAAAAATATTTTTACATTTATCTTTTTCATGCTATTTCTCCATATCCTTTAAATTTCTTCATTTACATATTCCAAATCTTCTTGTATATTTCCTACAACACATTTTTTTATTTGAGTAAATTCTAAGTATAAATCTCCAAAAGTTTTTGTAAATGGTACATCTATATACTCAGTATTTTGACCTCTGTTATATGAATATGTATTATCTCCATTTTCCAAGTCTAAGAACAATATATTATTTAAAGTATCTGTATTCTCAATGTTATACTCTAGCTTTGTTCTTGCTCTATACACTCTACCATCAAAATATATAATTGGCATTTGAACCTTAGCTGTTCCTGTTATTTTTATTTTGTTATTTTTTACATATTCAACATATTTTTCAATCTGTACCAAATCTTCACTTGAAAGTTCAGGAATATCTACATCTTTAGTGCCATCTTCAAACTCAGTAATATCAGCATATATCCCTTCTTTAAAAGTATCTACTGTTATTGTTTGATAATCTACATTTAATACTGTGTTATAGTAATTTTCTACTTTTCGTTGTACTGCAATATAATAGTCTTTAAAGCTATCATACAATTCTATTGAATTTTTATATGAAGTTTCATCAAATTTGTACTTTTCCATTTCATATACTTCATTACTAATATCTTCTAATATATATGGATATTCTTTTTCATTTTTTGGCATATCAAATTCTTCTTGCCTAATAGTTTGTCCTTTTGGAGCTAATATACTTGCACTCTCAACATAGTCTATTATAAGTTTGTTAAGAGCACCTTTATTTATCTTTTTATCTCCATCAAACTTAGAATTACTATTTTTTATTACTCCATTATTTATTGCATCTTTTATAGCCAATTGTTGTATATTTGAAAAATCTCCATAATTACTAAAATTTACTTCCACTGGACTTATACTCTCTTCACGTATTTCTTGCTTTGCTTTAGTAAAATACTGTAACATATTCATATATGTTGCATATTCATCACTATTTTGTGCTGTTATTTCATTTACTGATATAACACTATTACTAATAGCATATTTTACCCATTGCTCATTTTCAAAAGTAATTTCATCTTCTGGTGTAGACAATTCATCAATGTTAGTTACATCTATCATTGAGCCAATTATAACTCCTATAAGCTCAGATTTTTTTACTTTTTCAGTAGATTTTGCACTTCCATTCATATACAAGTTATTAAAACCAAATTTATTCATTTTTTCTTCATACTTTGAATATTTTGCCGAATAATATATCTTATAACCAAAATATGCTATCAAAATAATTGTTAAAATTATGGCTATTACAATAATTATTTGAATTATTTTTTTATTATCTTTAGTCTTTTTTACTTTTTGCTTAACTTCCCTGTTTTCATTATCAACCTTTAAATCTTTTTCCATAAAATATCCCCCTTTCAAATAATTATTCAGTTTTCAAATCAAAATAATAGCATATAACTTGTACATCATCTGATAAATGATTTATATAAAACTTATACTCAGTATACCCAGTTGAATACTTATTTGTACTCTTATCAATATTATTTTGCAAAAATTCTAGATTATCTCCATTAGCAAGTCTTATACCAGCATATTCATAAGTATTATTATTTTCTCCTAGTATATGATAATATTCATTTTGTGTAGCATTATATGTTGTAGTATATTCCTTTAATCCATCAGTAAAACTTAGCATCTCATCAATAAGATAACTAGATTTTAACTCGTATTTTCCATCTTCATTTTCATACTTATACATAACTAACACTTGTTTTCTTTTCGTACTATTTATAACTGATTTTGGTATAAGTATTGGTTGATAAAAGTAACAATTAGTTTCAATATCTTGTGGTACTTTTGAGCTATCGTCTATATCATACATAAACTGATAATCTCTACCAATTATAACATCCTGACCCCTATATACATTAGATAAATATATCCTATAATAATCCCCTGCATCTTCAAGAAAACTATTATCTTCACTATAACTATTCTTAAGTAGTGATAGTAATTTAGAATCTATTACATTATATGATACATATTCGTTATTTCCTGTAATATAAAACTTCTTTTCAATATCATCAGAATATGTAAAATATGATGATATATCAGGCTTATTTGCAATTTTATACATATATGGTTTTAGATAATTTCTAAGTAAATCTAATGAGTTATAAAATATTTGATTATCAGATCTTTGTACCCACTTTATATCATTTTCATTAGTATATTTTGCCTTTGCCTTCTTTTCTTCATATTGTGCTTCAGATATTAAAACTTTTGCTGTTTCAAATGAACCCATAAGCGGTGATAATGTAGTTTCATCTTTTAAATTTGTAACAACAACTGATTCTCCGTTATAATACTTTGTATCAAATTGTGATGGTGTTCTTTTTACAACAAAATATAGCTCACTACATTCGTCATCTACGCAATTTGCAATTATATCTGAGGTTGCATTAATTGTACTATATCCAAAACAGATAGGAAGTGTAAAAGCACAACCTAGTATTAATTTTTTTATATAATTTTTTATACTTTTCATTCCTACCTCCTCTACATATTATTCATTACACTACTTTCTTTTACGCTACCTGCAAATATATCATGTACTGTTGTTTGCACCACTACTGGTTTTTCACGTTTTAATTTTTTAACAGGCACATCTATAATATCAGAAACGTTACCTATACTATACTCATATTCCCCACCTGAGGATAAATCCATATATAATACATTTTTTAAATTATTAGCAGATTCAACTGTAAGTTTAATTTCTGTTCTTACCCTATAATCTAGTCCATCATAATATATAACTGGTAACACAACCTTTGCATTTCCATTAATATTTATATTGTTATTTTTTACATACTCCACATATTCATGAACATTTTTTGAAGTATCTTTTGTTACTACAACATATTTACTAATGTCATTTAAAAATGTTTCTTCTGTAATAGTATTAGAATTTATATTTAAAATTACATTATAATAATTTTGTACAGTTTCTAAAAACTCTTTATAATATTGTTTCATTGTTTTATATGTTTCAATTGAGCTTTTATACCCACCAGAAACACTTTTAAATTCTTCTATATTATATGGGTTAATATACATTTCATCATTGTTTCCATAACTTTCTAATGTATAAGGATAATTAGCATTATCAAAAGTTATATTCTCATCACTTATAGCGATTACTTTGCTTTTCTTTACATATTGTACTAAAGTTTTGTTTAAAAGTCCTTTTGTAACCTTTTTTTCTATATTAAATTCATTCTCATTATTTTCAATAATACCATTACTAATAGCTTGTCTTATAACTGCTTTTTGTTCAAAAGATAGCTTATCTGCATTTGAAAAATTAATTTTTTCAGTAGTATTTAGTGAAACATCATTTAATACCACCTCAGCTTTTGAAAGCAAACTTAATATATCAATATATGTAATTTTATCATTACAATTATTCTCATTTATCTCTTCATCAGTAATAATCCCAATATCTTTAGCATAATTTATCCAAGTTTCATTTAAGTAACTTTCCTCTTTTAAAGGAGCCACTAAACTAGATATATCATTAGTATTAAGTAATGTTGCAATTATTAATTTAATAGCCTCACCTTTAGTTACATACTGTGTATACTTAGCAGAAGAATTATTATATAGCTCACTTAACCCTAAGTTATCCATTTTAGAAGTATATTCCTTATACTCACTATTAGTAAATAAACTAAAAGCCCATACAACAACAAATATAACTAATAAAACAATAGCAATTTCTATAGCTATTAATACAATCCTTTGTTTCAATCTATAATCACTTCTAGGTTTTTTTTCTCTACTTTTTTTCTTATTTTCCTTATTTTCTTTTTTAGCTATATTTTCATTTATCTTTTTTATTTGAGCATCATTTTTTATGTACTCTTCTGATGGTACTTTTATATTTTGTTGTTTTATTTCATGTTTTGATACTATTTGCTCTATATTTGAATCAATTTTGACATTATTTTCTGGTTGTAAGCTTATTTGATTATTTATTTTACCTTTTCCATCTACAACATTATTTTCTTTTTTTTCTTCTACCTCTTCCAAAGGTTTATTTTCTTTGGGAGCTATAATAGCTCCCCCTGCCATTTCTTCCTCAATTTTTGCTTTTAATTTATCATCAAGATTACTTACAGACTTTTTATCCTCAGCCTCTTTTTCTTTAGTATCTAATCCAATTTCAAATAAAGGCTTTACTGTAGCGTTAGTATTTTCCTCAACTTGTTTTTTAACAGTATCTTCAGTCTTAGTTTTGACTTTAGTTGTAGTTTTCCTTGTTGAAGTTTTAGTCTTTGTTGTACTTTTCTTTGTTTCAGTCTTAGTAGTTTTTGGTCTACCAACCTTCTTAGTCTTTTTTTCTACACCCTCTTCTTTAATTATGTTTTTTTCAACATTTTCATCTTTAGACATATAAGTTTCTCTCCTTATTTAATTTGTCCTGCTATCATTTCTGATATTGGTTTTAAAACTACACTCATTACTGTTGTATCTTCAAATTTATTTAATGGTACATCTAATAATAGTTCTTTTTTAGATTTTTCATATCCAATGCTTGAATTACTTTTATAATCTCCCAATATCAAATTGTTATAATCTTTAGCATTTTCCACTGTATATTCAACTTTTACTCTTACTCTATAATTATTTCCATCATAATATATTGCTGGAAAAATTATACTTGAAGTACCAGTAAGTTTTATCTCGTTTGTCTTTACATATTCAAAATAATCATATATCTCGTTGTATTCAGTTGAGCTTGTCATATCCATTAAATTTATCAAATCATCTAAACTATCTTCAGTTAATGGTGAGTTATAATCTATATTTAGTATAGTATTAAAGTATGTAGTTATTACATCTTCTATTTGTGAATATTCTGCTCTCATTTGACTATATAATTGCTTTGCTGTTTTATAATTCTTTTTATCTGCAATATAATTTTGTACTTCATATACTGATTTATCAATGTTTGCTAATGTATATGGATAATCTGATTTATTTGATGGTTCCTTTTCTTTGTTTATATTTATCTTTCCTCCATATGTCATTAAGTTGTTATTTTCCATAAAGTTTACAAGTAACATATTAACTTTTCCTTTAGTAGCATCTTTATATGCATTTAATTTTTGATTTGTATCAGTTAATGCCTTTGATTTTAAAAGATCTGATATTATAAGTTGTTCTTCATTTGTATATATTTCCATATCTTTTACATCATCTTCCTTAGCACCTGCCTGCATATTTAATATAGTTTTTTTTGTACCCTCTAAATATTTTAGTACATCCATAAAAGTAGCTTTTTTTCCTGCATTATCTTTATTAACATCATCGGTCGCTATTATTCCTTTATCAACTGCATAATCTACCCATATTTGGTTTTTATAAGTTTCTGTATATTTATCTAATTTATCATTAGGTTTATTATCATTATTTTCCTCGTTTTCATCATCTAAAATAATATCTCCTGTTTCATCATCATATGTACCTTCATATATAGTATAATCAGCATCTTCTGGAATTTCAACAGTTACTAAATTACCTTCTGCATCATATGCTTCATATGAACCTGTTATTTGTTTTAACTCTCCTAAATCATCTACATTATCTGTATCACCTAAAGTTCCATACAAATCTGATATATCTGTTTTTCCCATAACAGTTCCAATAACTACTTTTAAAGCCTCAGATTTAGTCAAATTTTCTGATGAAGTTGATTTTTCATTATTATATAATATGTTATAGCCATATGCATCCATTTTCATCTTGTAATCATTATACTTCATATTTGAAAAGTATGAATATATCTTAATTGCAAAAAATATAACTAATACTAAAATTACAACTATAAAAATTATAGTTATAATTCCAAGCCTTTTTCTAGAATTATTAGATGATTTCTTTTTATCTTTTGAATTATCATTTTTATTCGTAGTATTTTCAGCTACCTCTTCTTGCTTTATATATGATGGTACAAATCCATTTTTATTCTTATTGTTATCTTCCATATTATCCCTCCTATGGTCTACATATCTGACATGGATAAAATCCCATATATGTACTACCATTTAATGTACATTTTGCTGAAGCTGCTTGTTGTTTACTTGTTACATATTGTGGTATTATATTAGTATGTGTTGCAAGTTTATATTCAGGACATGACAGTGATTTATGGTATAAATTCATCTTATACTTTGAACTTACAGATGGAACTGTAAAATAATATTTATGTACTAAATTTAGTTTTGAAAGTCCATAAGCTTTAGTGTTTAAATATTTATTTCCAACTGATATTCCTTGTACAAACGCCATCATTCCAACTTCTTGTATTGTTTCATACATCTCATCTACTGTTATAGTTGGAAATACAAAATTATATGATATTCCCTCAGCAGCTGCATATGAATTATTTGCACTTACAGCATAAGACATCTCTTCTGTAATTGTATCAATTATAACTTGTGCTCGCTTTTCAGTTAGTAAAGTTTCTACTTTATCCTTTACATCATACCCATGACTTACTGTACCTCTATACAAGACTGAATTATTCACACTATCTTTTATATAAAAAGATTGAACAGTTGTAGAATTTGTGTTACTTTGATCTTTGTATATTGGTATCCAACCTGTCCCATTTTTGTACACTCCTCTATGAGTGATATAATCATCCATAGTAAATTCTATTGTATGAATTGAATCTACCATACTATTTGATGTTTGCATACCATCTAATATAGTACCATCTCTAAGTATACTATATGAATATGTATAATATCTTTTTGGCTTTAGTGCATGTTTCTTTACTTCAGTAGAAACACCACTAATAGTTTCATTATACTTTTCAATAGAAGATACTTGAATACCATTATAGTCTATTATAGCAATAGCTGGTATAAATAATTGGAGATATTGTTCTGCTGATTCATTTCCAATTATTCCAAAATTATTATATAATGAATTTAAAAATGTGTCTACACCAATTTGTGCGTTTACACTTATTTTTTTATCAGTATTTCCAGAATATCCATAGTCAATGTTACCATCACTATTTTCAACTTCTTTCATTTCTAATGCAGCATCTGCAACAGCTTGGTTTATTATCTTTTCATAATATAGCTCTTGCTCACCTGCCTTAATTGTATATGAAACATTTATATAGACAATTATAATTACAGGAAACATAATAGCTGCAAATATAAGTGCATAATCTGTTATTTGCAAAACTCTCCCTCCATTCTTTTTTTATCAAAATTAGAGTTTAGGTTACTGCTTTCCAAGCAGCATTTTTTACTATACCACCATAATTTACTACAATTCTATCTTTACTTGATGTTGGAATAATAATATTAAATATTGCACCTGCCATTGTAGTATTACTATTTTTTACTTTTATATATACTCTATCTCCTTTTTCCAACAAGTATGAACCTGATTTTAACACTGTACTATTTACTGCCGTAGAATCTGTTTTGGTGAAAATATCATCGTTATAATCTATTATAAACTTTTCTACAAAGCTATCACCACCATCTGGATTTTTTATAAGTAAACGTTTATGTGCCTCAAATACTACATCATATCCATTTCCAGTTTGGGCTAGTTGTGCATAGAACTTATCTACACTTTCTTGATCGATATATCCATTATTTATTACCTCTTCAACCATATTAGTAGTAGCTTTTAACACTATGTTATATGACATATCGTCTTCTCTTTCAAAATAGTTGTATAGAGGAAATATTACTACAAACAATACTAAGATAATTATTGTTACAACAATACTTAAACTATTTTTCATAATTTCTCCTATTTATATTCTTAATATTAATATTCAATTTTTATTAAATACTACCACTATCATATATTTCAATTATTGGTCCTGACGTATTTTTTCCAATATATTTTAAAATATATCTGTGATTTGTCTGAATTGTATTTATAAATTCACTATATGTTCTATCATTATTTACAGATGTTGCAAAAATTACAGCACCTGCACTATTTTTTATCGTTACTGTACAATCTGAAAAATTGTCAGTTGGCGCATAGTTATCTTTTTTTATATAATTAGAAAAATATGATACTAATTCTGAAGCAGACACATACCTATAATATGCATCCTCTGCTGGCATTACAATATCAGAATCATTTATTGCTACTGTTTGATATTTATATGCACTTTCAGAATAGTCATATACCGCTCTAAATAAATATATTGTAAGTGCCACTGCTGACATAAATATTAATAAATACGCTCCTATATATATTAGTTCTGTTGCTGAATCATCCATTATGTGTCCCTCCTTTTATTACTCTCTATTATTCTTAATTTTTATTTTCTATCTTTTTATAATCCAAATTATCTAAATGTAATACTAACTGTATCATTAGTGTTATATGTAACAGTTGTCCTATATTTAGTTTCATACCTAATAGTTCCTGTATTACTACTAAGTTGTGTAGTAAGATTTGAAATCCCTGCATCATTATTTATTAATGTACCACCTAAATACACATTTACTTTTCTATTGTCTTTATACCTTTTTGCTGCATTCAACAAATCCACACCTGTTTTTTGCGCATCATCAAATGCATCATATTCACTAAACATTCTACTAATTGATATATTAGTTTTATATACTCCTTTATATATACCTTGTATTTGTGTTACAACTAGCATTACACCTGAAACAATAGACATAGTTACAAACAAACTAACACCTATCATTATCGCTTTATTACTTAAGAAATCCATATATCCATCTCCTTGTTACTGCTCATATGATTCATTAGCAATTGTTACACCATAATTTATATATATCTTTACAATTTCACTACTAGTAGTACCCAGTGTAAGTGTATTAAATAAAGTTGAAGCAATTGTAACATTTTCATTTTTTACAATTATATTAAATTCATCTCCTGTGGACATTGTATACAAACTATTATCCTCAGTTCCATACATATTTGTTATATATGGAACCTGTTCAAAAGTAATACGAGCATAATTATCAAAATCACTATATATTGTTAAAGGATTATCTGTACTACCAGGTTCTCTATGAAGTACATCTATTATAGTATTTTCATTATACCTTTCTTCATCTAGCTTGTACGACAATACCACATTATTGTAATTTGTTCCATTGTATAAAATTGAGCCTTTCTTTGGATCTGCTCCACTTGATGTAAACTTATCTTTATATGACTGATAATCTAAAGTTGCAATTATTTTACTATTGTCATCACTATAAATATAAAAGGCTGGATTATACTTTTTGGCTACATGTTCCATTTTTATCTCATACTTGTTATTTGTAGCAGTATTAAGTCTACTTACAAAATCACTATACATAGCTAAAGATATATAACCTTTACTTCTAACATTATCCATAAAACCACTTGTTATTTTTAAGGCTAATGCATATGATATATCATCTGTTTTCTCATACGCCATATACATTGGAAGTAAAAAGAAAATAATAATTGAAATTATAATTGAAAATATCCTTTGTAAATTATCCTCCATATTCTCCCCCTAACTTTACTATATAGTTTTTCCTACTAATTCTATAACAAGCCTATTTCCATTATCAACATAATTTAAAGTATATGCATGATTAGAAATAATAAGTTTCATAGCATTATTATATTTATATCTATCATTATTTATATTAACATATGAAGAGTGAGTACCACTTGTATTTGCATATTCAAAATCTCCAAGTTCACCTATATATGCTAAATTTTTAACTGTAATTTCAACAGTAGGTTCTCCATAAAAATAACTTATTAAATTTTTGGCATCTGTACCTGTAAGTGCATTAGTTCTATTATTTTTAGCAAGTAATGTATTTATATTATCACTATATCCATTCGTTTCAATTCCTGTACCTGCGCTCTGTGCAGCTTGTCTTGCAGTGTTATAATATGTTAAAACAAGTGATATTGTAATTACTGCTATAAATACGCTAACACCTATAGTTATAGCTCGTACCGTAATATCTTCATCCATATTATCCCCTCCATATATACTTTAAAAAGAATAATTACACTAATTTATTCTACTTTATTCTTTTTAAAACACACATAGTATATAAAATATAACTTGTTATATACAATTATACAAAAAGGTATATATCTGTATATACCTTTTGTATATAAATAATTAATTATTATTGTGGTACAAATATAACTTTATATGTTTTTCCACCTGTAGTTTCTGTTACATTACCTACAAATTTTTTAGATGCAGTATAACTACTTTTAAATGTATTAATGTTAGGCATTGATGTACACATTGTTGGAGATGCCACAGGACCATATCCTACTTCTACACTTTCATTAGTTATAAGTGATTTTAAAGCTGCTACTACTTGATCCCTTGACATCGTTGTACCATCATATGGTTGTACTACTTGATACTCTAAACTTGTTCCAATTCCACCAAGTTGTTGTGTACCACTATTTAACAAATCTTGCCCCATTCCTGTTATTAACATTACTGCTGCTATTACTATGATTGTTATAAATAATCCTACACCAATCATTATCGCTTTTTGCGCATTATCCATATATTTTAACCTCCTTTACACATTATATTTAAATTATTGTTGTTGAAATATAACCTTATATGTTTTTCCACCTGTAGTCTCTGTTACAACTCCTTTAAATTTTGAAGATGCTGTAACACTATTTTTAAAAGTATTGATATTAGGCATAGATGTACATGAAACTTCAGGTCCATAACCTGAACCATTTTTTAATTGATAACCAGTATCAACACTCTCATTTGTTATAAGTGACTTAAATGCTGCTATTACTTGTTCTCTTGACATTATTGTTCCATCATATGGCTGTACTACTTGATACTCCAAACTTGATGTAACTCCTCCAAGTTGATTTGTACCACTATTTAACAAATCTTGCCCCATTCCTGTAATTAACATTACTGCTGCTATTACTATGATTGTTATAAATAATCCTACACCAATCATTATCGCCTTTTGCGCATTATCCATATATTTAACCTCCTTTATATATAAACACACGTATCAGTGTATTTATCACTTAGAATGTCATACTACTAAAGTATGTCATCATTTGCATTATACTTACAATCATAAGTGGTGCAACTAAATATCCACCTATAAGTATAACCAGTGGCGCAAAGCCTAAAACTTTACCATAAGTTACTTTCTTTTGAATTAATCTTTCATTACCTTCTTTTCTTCTATCATGATAAAAACTTCTCTCAGTTTCTAATTCATCAAAAGCATCCTTTATTGGTATTCTTTCAACTGCTGATTCTAATTGTTCAACTATTCTTACAAAATCCTTATATGGAACATCTTCTTTAAGTTGTGCAAGTGCTGCTTCTGCTCCTGCCTCATAATTGTTTAGAGCAGTTGCTATTGGTTCTTTAAAAGCATAAGAAAATCTACATAACCACTCTAATATAGTTTGAACATCAATTCTATCAATATACATAAGCATTAAAATTATTGACTGAAATTGCATAATTTCATTTTCTTTTTCAAGTTCTCTCATCTTATTTCTTATAATAAGTACTATTGTTGGTATCATATATCCAAGTACTGCAACAAATAAACAAATTATTAATTGCCAATATTTTAAATATGCATTTTGAACAGTTGAAATTTTTCCATATATTCTATCAACATCATCTTGTTCAATCTCACCTGTAGCATCATTCATAAGCTCAAGTTCTAGTTCTTCTCTTGTAATCTTTGAATTTTTATACTTATTTACGTAAGTCATATCCGCTTGATTTAAGGCTTCCGCAGCTTCCTTTTGAGAATCACTTAATTGTCCCATTGCTAAAAACTCATCACCAATAGCATTTGCAACTGAAGCTAAATCAATTCTTTGCAAGTTAAACATAAGAAATAACGATAGTAAAAATGCAATTATACCAGCTGTAAATTTATTTACATACAACCATTCAATTGTAAGGTAAGCATTTGTGTTTTTTATAATCATTGTTTCTCGTCGATACTTTCTTGTATGTTCTTGTGGCTTAAATGCATCTATTAGCATTTTTACATATGCTTTTTTGTATAATTTATCTTGCCACTTTACATTTGAAACCCTATCAAATTTTATTTGTTCAGGATCTTCTCTAATAATTCTAAGCATTATATACGATACAAATATAGATATTATTATCAAAGACTGAACTATAAAACCTATACTACTACTATAAAAGTTTGTTAATGCTGGAAAGTTATTCTCAGCCCAAGCTTGAAGTGGTGTTATGAAAAATATAGGTACAACTGCTATTACAGTTAAACTTCTAAACATATAATTTATCTTATCTCTTTTTAATATTTCAAGATATATATCACTAAGTATATTATTTAAGTTTCTAAGATAAACAGATGAACCATCTACTTTTCTATCCCCTAGTTCAAGTGTTAAGTATGAAACACCTGCAAATAATTTCAAAAATCTATTTGGTGCTGTATCATAATATCTTTCAAGTTCAATTTCAGGATTTTCAGCCATCATTGCTTCTTTTATTCTTTTTAATTGAGGAACAATTTCTTTTTCGCCTAAATCATCAATAGCTGTATCAAAAGACTCCTCTATCATACCATGCTCATGAAAAGCATGTCTTATACTTGTAAATGCTTCTGGCATTTGTCTTAATATCTTATCAGATACTGATGTAATACCAATATCAATCATTTTCTCTGATATTACAAGTACACCTACTATAACAATAAGTGACATGTACAAATCAGAAACTAGATTTAGGACAACAAACAATGATACAAATATAAATACTATTGCTATTAACATGTATTTTCCAGCTCTACGTCTTATTTCATATTCAGAGTAATCATTTGTCATTTCTAATTTTAATCTTGTTTTTTTAGTATAATATTTTATTACAGGCATTTTAACAAAAACAAGATATATCATTTGAAATAGTCTATCAAAAGTATCTTTTGTTGTACTTTTATTCCTTACAAGTAATGTGTCTTTTTGGTGCAAGGCACTATTATTTTTATATTTCTTCTTAAAAAGGCTATATGCAACAAACGCTGCAATAATTCCTAAAATTGCAAAAACTATCAATCCTATTGCTACATACATTATCATGTTATCACCTCCAAGCAGTGTCTAAGAATTCATCAAATTCTTTTACATCTTCTGGAGACATATTAGATCTCATAGCTTTTATATTAGTTTCTGATAATGGATTGGCAAATACATACTCCCCATCTCTAAACTCAACTATATTTTTATATGTATAGTTACTAGTTTTTGTAACATGTTCAAAGTATTCTACCGCATTATCCATAAATTTATCAAGTTTTCCCTCTAATGATTTTTCTTTCCTATAATCATTGTTATAATGAAATGTTGGTTCTAAAGGTATACATTCTGTAATTCTTTCTATATATCTAGTACCATCAACACCTCTAACCAAGTGTATATCAAAGTTTATAACTTGTACAACCTGAACTTCTGCTACATCTTCATTATTAAACATACCAATCTTTAATAATGAGTTTCTAAGTGCAGTTATTAAGTTTGGAAAAGTTTTAGCATGGTGTGTAAACAAAGTAAATTTTGAGGCAACCTGTGCCATCTGAATCATCCAAGCGGCAACCGGATCTGTTGCAACCTCTCCTAGTATGTTAACACCACCATCTGTCTTTTTCTGTACGTCCAAACCTTGTTGTCCAGATATTGTATCAGTTTCTCTTAATGATAATATGTTATGGTAAGGATAAATTTTTCTTAAGTGTAACTCAAACGCCATTTCCTGTACCCTGATTGTAATAGTTGGGTATAAATATTTCATAATAGCCATCAAAAGTGTTGTTTTACCACAACCCTGCTCACCAGTAATTGATGTAACTCTTGCGCCTCTTATTAAATATTTTAGTAATTCTATTACATTTTCTTTATTCTTATGTACTAATAATTGTTCAGCAGATATAAGTGTTGGTGGAGCAAACTTTCTTACAAAGAATGCCCAAGATTCTGAAAAGTTTGGTCTCAAAACAACTATTCTGGAACCATCTTTCATTTCATTTACCTTGTAACCAACAGATTCTGATAACTGTCCTGGATTATTATACTTATATATATTTTGGCAAACTCTTTTAAGTTCTGCTTCACTACCAAATGATAAAAATGATAAATATGTAGCTTTACCTCTAAAGAATATCCAAACTGAATCATATGACATTGGTATTTTTCTACCATTCATTTGATCCATATATTCGTCCATTCCAGATATTTGATCTAAGAATGATGGTGGAATACCAGATACACCACCAGATACACCATCTATATTCATATCACGAATATCGTCAACAACGCTATATCCCTTGTATCCTTGGTATATCCTTTGTACAACTATCTCAAGCTTATCATCAAATGTAAGCAAATCTTCACTAACTTCTTTTGCAAATATCTCATCTATCTCTTTTGCAGTGATTACATATGATGGGACTTGTGAATCAAATTCATATTTAGGAAAATCCAAGCCATATTTTGTGATAATTTGAGTTAGAGCCTCTTGTTTAAACTCTTTTTTATAAATATGCATAAGTATTTCAAACTTATCTTGAGATGTCAAATCTTCAAAATCACTAAAATTAATAGCATAATTTATATTATGGTTATTAACATTGTAGTTATTTCTAAGTAAGTCAAACATTAAAGTTTTTACATACTTTTTATCACTCTGATCTGCATAACCTGCACCTTTTAACGCTTTTTTCAACTCATATTTTATATTTTTTCTTCTTTCAAATTCCTCTTCTGATAAAGCTAAATCATATAAATTCATTCTGGTAATTTCATCAAATTGCTTTTTTATAAATTCTTGCATAGTTTTAATGCTATACTTTTCTCTTTCTCTTGCAATAATGGCATCATTATCATTTTTTGGATTACCATTTTTTATTTTATACCAAAAAAACGCTGCGACAAATCCTACTAAAAGAATTATAAGTATTATATTAAATACAAATGCAACTGTCATATTTCCACCTCTTCTTTTTTATTTTATTATAAATCTTTTATCTTAGCTTCATCTATAATTTTTTCTACAATTTTAGATGTTTCCGATATAAAATAACCATTATAATCTCTTGGGTCTGCATTCATATTGTTATAAAAGAAATTTACAACATTACCATCATTGCAAGCATCTGAGAATAAATAGTTATGAGGCAGTACAAAAATTTCATCTTTTGTTTTATACTTAATTTTTATATTTTGTACAGTATATTTTGATTTTTGTTCATAATCCCCTATTACTATTATTTTAGATTTATCCTTTAATGCTTCTAAATTATTAATTCTTTCAAAGAAATCATCTAGTTTTACTGAATCTTGATTAACAACACATACAACAATTTCTGAATCAGCTAATGTATCAGTTACATATTTTTCTTTTGTACCTTTTGGTATATCAATAAACACCAAATCATATATTTGATCTGCTTTTCTGGTTATATATGGTAAATTATTTACTAAATCTGCATAATCAACTTCATTTTTTTGATTCATTCCATAAAGTACATCTAATCTTTCTTTTAATACTGGTTTTGCATAGTTTTGAACTGCATCAGCAGTAAGCTTATTACTTGTAACCAGCCTTATAAGTGCACTAACACCAATATTTGAATTCTCAAATGTGCCTTTATCTTTTAATTCTGCATATGGAGTAAAGGCTGATTCAATTTTTCTTGAATCAAAATTACCATGTAATAATAAACTAGATGTTTTATGAGTAATACTAACAAGTGTTGAAACTGCTATTGCAGTATGTGTATTTCCAGTCATACTAGTATCAAGACTCCAAAACGCTACTCTTGCCATTAATCCTTCCTCCTTTTTATTTCATTTCTAACTTCTTTTGATGTAACATCTTCAAGAATATCTGCACTAAGATCTGCAATTGTATTTATAAAATTTTTTGTATGTTCCCTTATATTTATATTTCCGCTAAACTGTGAATCTATATCTGCCATTTTATCTTGATCATCTACATTTATTTCATATTCTGGTTCTTTCCACTCAATTGCATATTCTTCAATTTGTTTATCAATATAATCCTCAGCTGCTCTTGAAATAAATTCTTTATACAAAACTTTAGTCATTTGCAATTTTTCTTCACCTTGATGATATACTTTTATTGCTTTTACTATTTCTTTGTTTTTATTAGCTGAAAGCACGCTAGTATTAGTAAAGAAATACATTTTATCAAAGCCTCTATTTCTAAAAAATTCATATGTTTTTGCACTATCAATATCAATTATTATGAAATCATATAATCCAATATTTATTCCCTCTTCACACATATAATTTTCTATATCATGCATACTATCAAAACCTACTGCAAAGTCTATATTATTATACTGTGTTACGTAGGCCTCTCCTAAATTATTAAGAGCAGGCACTATATATTTAATTTTTTTCTCTAAAGTTGCATCTACAACTAAAACTGACTTTCCCATTATATTTATTGTCTTTGCTAAATTTAATGCAAAATCATACTTATCTGCATAACCAATTAAACCTATAACTTGCATTTTATACCTCCTACTTTTATTCTACATTTAATAATGATGTTCTTTGATTCTTTTGATTTGTGATTGACTCTTGAGCACCAGTTATTACGTTATTGTACTCTTCTGAATTTGATAATTGATAACTATTTATAGCATTTTCCATATTAGTTCTTGCTTCTGCACTAAGTTTATCCTTTGCCTCTTGAAGTATATTAGGATTTGTATTCATCATTTGAATAATTTGAGCATTTGGTTGATAATTTACTTTTGTCTTTGAAACAACAGCCGAATATGCTTTATATGATACTATAAAATCTAGTATTTTTTCAACTGCTGAATCACTACTAGCAGAACCTATTCCTCTAAGTTCAGATTCGTATTGATCTTTTAAATACTGCCTTGCCAAATCTGCATTAGAATCAGCACCTTCAACTTGATTTGAGGCATCAAGTTGAGTTGCAGCATCTATATATCTTGTTGCATATAATTTTGAGCCCGCTTTTAAATATGAATCTACTATTGAACCATTTAATAATAGTCTTTCATCTTCTGATATATCTATCCACATAGTTTGTTCAGTTAATTCTTTAACTTCTTTACCTGTAAGTACAACATAGTCAGTACCATTTGGATACATAAGCCTTACATCTATGTAATCACCTACATTTAAGTTACTTGGTAACACAACCATATTAAGTTCTTGTTCTCTTAAATCACTGTCAACTATATCTTCTGATACCATAGTACTTGTAACAGGGACATTTGCAGGTATATTATAACTTGCTACGCTTCCTACTACTATATCTTTGCTAAGTGCACCTGCTGGTACAGTAGTATTATGTACTCTTACTTCCTTTACCATAGTATCATCTATTATTTGACCTTGTATAACATCAGTAGTAAGAACTGTTACAAGCTTTGTATACAATTGTTGATACTTTTTATTAGTACCATTTTGATAACTTTTTATGGTAGATAAAGACCACCAACCAATAATTCCTGAAATTACAACTCCTACACCTGCTCCAATAGCTATTCCTGTAAATAGCCTCTTTTTTAATTGACTCATTCTAACCATATTATATCTAACCTCCAAACACTATACGACAGTGTCAATTTACTGAATATAGTATATAATAAAGAAAAAAAAAAATCAATTCTTTTTTTTGTTTTTTTACGTTTTATTCAAAAATGTAACATTAATGTAATATTACTGTAATATAAACGTAATATTATTATGTAAAAGAATATATAATTTTATTCAAAAGATATAAAAAGAAAAAACAACTATATATATTTCTATCATATAGTCGTTTTTATTTATAAATACTATTATTTATTACATATTATTTTTTTATAAATTAACTAATATTATATTTTTTATAATTTACTTCTTTTTTACATTTTCTAAAAATACATTTACAAACTCTTCATTAGATTTGGTTTTAGTGATAATATTAATTATTTTTTCCACAATTTCTATATTATTACTTTGAGCCATCAGTCTTCTCATATAAGTACTACATTCAAGTTCCTCTTTATTAAGAAGTAAATCCTCTCTTCTAGTTCCAGATTTATGAATATCAATTGATGGAAATATTCTTCTTTCTGATAGTTTTCTATCAAGATGTAATTCCATATTACCTGTTCCTTTAAACTCTTCAAAAATTATATCATCCATTCTACTACCAGTATCAGCAAGTATTGTAGCAAGTATTGTTAAGCTTCCACCATTCTCAATATTTCTAGCAGCACCAAATAATTTTTTTGGAAAATGAAGGCTTGCAGGATCAAGTCCACCAGATAAAGTCCTACCACTTGGATCAACAGTAAGGTTATTAGCCCTAGTAAGTCTTGTCAAACTATCAACAAGTATTACAACTTCTTTATTATGTTCAACTAATCTTTTTGCTCTTTCTAATACCATCTTTGATACTTTTATATGATGTTCAGGAGACTCATCAAAAGTTGAATGAATTACCTCAGCATCAATAGATCTTTCAATATCAGTTACCTCCTCTGGTCTTTCGTCAATTAGCAATACCATAAGATATACTTCTGGATTATTTTTTAAAATACTATTTGCAATCTTTTTTAACATAGTAGTCTTACCAGCTTTAGGTTGAGCTACAATAAGACCACGTTGACCTTTTCCAATAGGTGCAAGTATATCAATAATCCTAGTTGAAAATTCCTTAGGTTCTATTTCTAGTTTTAATCTCTCTGTAGGATATATTGGAATTAAACTATCAAAAGAACGTCTTTTTAAAGCAATCTCTACTCTATCTTCATTTATACTTTCTATATATATTAATGATGGAAATTTGTTTTGAGGATCAGTTGTAAATCTTGCAATTCCTTTTAGCATATCTCCAGTTGAAAGTCTAAATCTTCTAATTTGTAACTGTGATACATATATATCCTTGTTACCTGGTAAATAATTATCACTTCTTAAAAAACCATACCCATCTGGCATAACCTCTAAAATACCACTTGCAATATAATCTGTTTCAGGATTTTCAATTTGTATATCAACTTTTTCTTGTATCTGATTTGACCCCTCTAAACTATTTATAATTTCTTCTACTAAATACTCCTTTTTTAATCTTTCATATCCATCAAGCTTTAGCTCCTCTGCTATACTCCTTAATTCTGTTAATGTTGATTTTTTTAAATTTTCCTTTGTGTACATTTTTATTCCCCCTTTACACATCTTGCAAATAAATCATATTCATTACAACCTGTAATTTTTACAAACGCATAATCTGAAATTACTAATTTACTTGCACTATTTTTTGTTATTCTTACATATATTTTTCCATCTACATCTGGCGCTTCCTTTATACTCCTACAAACAAAATATTTATTATCTGATGATACATCTTCTACTAAAACCTCTTCGACATTACCTACTCTTTTGGTATTTGCATCAAGTGATATAACTTTTTGAAGCTCAAATATTTCTTTTAATCTCTTAGTTTTTACTTTCTCATCTATTTGATTATTCATAGAATAAGACTTGGTATCCTCCTCTCTTGAATAAGTAAATGCTCCTAATCTATCAAACTTTAATTTCTTAACATATTGCTTTAATTCCTCAAATTCCACATCTGTTTCACTAGGAAATCCCGTTATTAATGTAGTTCTTAAAATTACATTTGGTATATTTTTTCTTATCTTAGAAATTACATCTAATATTTGGTCTTTTGTATCATGCCTATTCATTAATTTTAATAACCTATCATTGATATGTTGAATAGGTATATCAAAATATTTGCTAATTTTATCATTTACTTTTATCTCTTCTATTAATTCATCTGTTATTTCATAAATATACATATACAAAACTCTTACCCATTTTACTCCTGGAATTTGAGTAATTTTATGTAATAATTCTGAAAGTTTTAGTTTGTTATATAAATCTAAACCATATCTTGTCGTATCTTGAGAAATAATATTAAATTCACTAATTCCTTGACTGGATAAAAGTTTAACTTCTTCCAAAATTTCCTCCATTGGTCTACTTTTAAAATCACCTCTAATTAATGGAATAGCACAATAACTACATCTATTATCGCAACCATCTGAAATCCTAATATATGTACTTGGAAATTTTGTTGAAATTATCCTATGTTTAAAATTAAAACTATTATTTAAGAATTTTTTATTAAAAAAGTCAGATAAAATTTCACTAATTTTACAATATTCATCTACGCCGATACAAAGATCTACTTCTGGCATAGTATCTAAAATATCTTTTTTGTATCTTTTTGCAAGACATCCAGTTACTATTAAATATTTGCACATTCCATTTACTTTATAATCAGCCATTTCCAATATTGTATCAATAGCTTCCTTTTTTGCTGACTCTATAAAACCACACGTATTTACAACAATTATATCAGCATTATCTGGTTCACTTACTATTGTATATCCATTATTCTTAAAAATACCAAGCAACATTTCACTATCCACTTGATTTTTGCTACATCCAAGTGTAACTAATCCCAAATTCATTTTTTTCTCCTTAAAAACAATTAATACTTATATCTAAATTATACCATAATAAGTCAAAAAAATAAAGTAAAATAATAAAAATATACACTATTTGACTTTATTCGACAAAACTAGACAAAAAATAGATAAAAATATAGGGCTACTTGTTTTATATTTTTTGTAAAAAAACACAAGATAGTTGCAAACCACTTCCAGATCCAATAATTCTATTAACTTTGTAAAGTATTTTTTGTAGAACATTTTAAATATACTTACATATTTTTAGTAATTAGAAAGGTAAATTTCTTAAAATTTAATTTTTACTAATATAATCATATTTATTATCTAAAATATTTTCTGTATTGTTATTTTACATAAACCTTAATAAATCTCATTATATAACAACAGAAAAGACAATCTATCGATTGCCTTAAAGGAGAGTTTTTTATCGGTATTCTAATTTAAAATTTATACTTTAAGCCTTTATCATATTAGTATTTTATTTTGATTTCTTTTTTTTAATTTTCTTTTTCATCGTAATAACAGTACCTGCACCTTTACTAGAATTTATCACAATTTCATCCATAAAAGTTTCCATTATAGTAAATCCCATTCCAGCATGTTCTAATTCAGGTTTAGAAGTATACGCTGGAGTTGTAGCAAGTTCTATATCATCTATACCACAACCGTTATCAGATATTATAACTTCAACAATTGCATCGTTTTCCTCATATATATTAGCTTCAAATTCAACTCTATTTTCTAGTTCCTCATTACTATAAGCATGTTCAATAGAGTTTGTAACTGCTTCTGATACTGCCGTCTTTATATCCATTAATTCATCTACTGTTATATCTAAATTTGAAACAAACGAAGATACAGCTACCCTTACTACTGATACATTATCTAATGTTGCAAGAATATTCATCTTAATATTATTTTTTCTCTTCATATTCTACACTCCTCATCTCAATATTATTTGCTATATTAGATAATTCAAGTACCCTTTTTATACTATTAGTAGGGTTTAGTATAACCATTTTAGAATCCATAAATTTTATTAGATTATATCTTCCAACAATTAAACCTATACCACTACTATCCATAAATCTAACATTACTCAAATCTATAATAAATTTTTTTGGTTGATATTTCATTATATATCCATCTATTATTGTCCTTAATACCTTACATGACTTCATATCTAATTCTTCCTCTAAATTAATACTCAAACTTCCATCCTCATAACTATATTTCATATAACCACCTCTACTATATTATACTACATGATTATTGAAAAAAATGTAGAAATTTAATTCTTTATAAAAAATAATTTAAAAAATATATATTAAAAAATTTTAATATATATATACATTATTATTATCTGTAGATTTGCAATATAAAAAGTACAACATTTATAAAATAAGATATATAGAATTTTGGAATAAAAAAGACCAAAGCAGTAGTTTATATTGCGAAAGTATATTTACATGAGAATGGTTCCGTATGTATACTAAATGGAAAGCAAACATATAGCCTGAAATAGCTGGAAAATATATAGGTTACCTTATTTGTTTTGAAACATTGAAATGAGATTTATATCAATATAATCGGAAATATGTTATTAGAGTTTTTTATACAAGACCTGTAAGCCTAATTAATTAGAGGAAAGTTTTTTCAAAAAGCAAAAAACAAATGTTTGACAAATTTGAAAAAGTATTATATAATTTGAAAAAGTATTATATAATTTGAAAAAACAAGAGTTGAGTGATGCTATATTAAAAAGCAAAAAAAAGCATAATATACACACAGATGCTAACTTTGACAATCAAAATAGTGTTGCAACATATTCAATTATAATAATGTCAGAAAATAAAATTTTAAAGTCATATTCTAAGAAAAGTATAATTGAAATAAAAAATTCTACTGAATTGAAATATTTGCAGTATATCAATCAATGAATTTGATTTTAAGTTGTTACATAAACAAAAGCGAAAGTCAAATATTCTGCAAAATACAGATTGCACACAGGTAACAGCATTTTTTAAAAATAAAAACAATAAGATGAAAATATTTAAACATAATGAATATATAAAAAAAGATATGATAAAAACATATAATGTAATTTCTACAAAATTAAGTAAAAGAATTGTAGCTTTTCATTAAAGATGGAGTTGAAGCTATACATGGAGTTGAATTTTCAGAAACAAAAGAATTAGGAAGAGTTAATAAGGTTGATCCATTAGGAATAACATATTTAAGAGTTCGTGGTATGTGGGGAATAGAAAATCCATGGACAGTTTTTAAATATGTATATGAAAAAATTTAGAAAAAGATTTCAATTTTTTTGCAATTATAAATGAGGAAAAATATGCAAATTTTAGTAAGGAAGATCGAAGAGAATTTGAAGATTTTGCAAATAACAATGAGTTAACTATGGCAAAAATAAAAATTAAAGATCCTGATAATCCAGAAATACTAAATGGAGCATATATAATAACATATAGTAAATAAGGAGGAAACATGAAAGTTATTAGTCTTTTTTCTGGAGCTGGGGGATTAGATTTGGGATTTGAAAAAGCAGGATTTGAAATAAAATGGGCAAATGAATTTGACAAATCAATTTGGGAGACATATGAAAAGAATCATAACAATTATTTAGATAAAAGAGATATAAGAAAAATACCACTAAATGAAATACCAGAATGCGATGGAATAATTCGGTGGTCCTCCATGTCAAAGTTGGAGTGAAGCAGGAGCATGTAAAGGTATAGAAGATGATAGAGGAAAACTATTCTATGAATTTATTAAAATTTTAAATGATAAGAAGCCTAAATTCTTTGTAGCAGAGAATGTATCAGGAATGCTAGCAGAAAAACATAAAACTGCAGTTCAAAATTTTATAAAGATGTTTAAAGAAACTGGATATAATGTTAATCTATATTTGGTAAATGCTGCTGATTATGGTGTACCACAAGATAGAAAAAGGGTATTTTATATAGGTTTTAGAGATGATTTAGATATTGACTTTAAATTTCCAAAACCATTAGGGAAAAAAATAAACTTAAAAGATGCAATTGGAGATTTACAATATACTGCTATACCAGCATTAGAAAAAAATAAAACCAATGGTGTATATTGTAAGTTTCCTAATAATGAATATCTGACAGGTGGATTCTCTACCATATATATGTCAAGAAATCGTGTTAGAAGTTGGGATGAACCATCATTTACAATACAAGCTGGTGGTAGACATGCACCAATACATCCGCAAGCACCTAAAATGACATTTGTAGAAAAAAATAAAAGAGAGTTTGTAAAGGGAAAAGAGAATTTATATAGAAGATTAACGGTAAGAGAATGTGCTAGAATTCAAACATTTCCAGATAGTTTCAAATTTTATTATACAGATGTAGCAGATGGGTATAAAATGGTGGGAAATGCAGTCCCAGTTAGATTAGCAAATATAGTTGCTAATGCCATAAAAGATAGTTTAAATTAAGTAATTTCTTTATTATAAGTTTGATAATTATCCAAATCATCAAACTTATAATAAAAAAGATAAATTATTGATATATGTATGAATTTTAAAAGGAAAATTTGACAAAAAAATTAAGCATTTTCAATTCTTTTCAGATTTTTAAGTATTAAAAAGTGTTTAAAACCCGTGTTGACAGTAACATTAAAATTAATCAAATATGTACTATTTTAAATTTACATCTTGATTTTTACAAATTTATATGTTAAAATATCTAAGTAATAATGAGATGACTAAAGGGAGGTGCAACTCATGGCAAATATAAAGTCAGCCAAAAAAAGAATAAAAGTAATTGAAGCAAAAACTCTTCAAAATAAAGCTACAAAAAAAGCTTATAAAGAAGCTATAAAATCATTTGAAAAAGCTGTTAAAGAAAATAGCAATAATAAAGAAGAATTATTCAAAGAAGCTGTTAGTTTTGTAGATAAAGCTTGGTCAAAAGGTGTTCTTGCTAAAAATACTGCTGCTAGAAAAAAAGCTCACTTAGCAAAAATGCTTGCAAAATAATATATTAATAAACAGAGTTTTTAGAAATAAATATTTATCTAAATGCTCTTTTTTATTTGTAAAAAAACGCTAAAATATTTTCTAGCGTTTTTTGTATAATTATTTTATTTAAACTATTTTTTATAATCTTACTTTTTAGAAAGATCTTTTAATTTCCATACTCTAAAATCCTCTAAATTATCATAATTTTTATTAAGTTTATCTTGGAAAAAATTTGCATATCCTGTTATTCTAGCACCAAATACTCCTACTGTATCTTCAATTGTTTCATCATATACAACAATACTGGGTTTCTTTTGAATTAATTCTTCTACTAGATATTCTTCATACCAATCCATAAACCAAGGAAATATATATGGTACACTATTTCCAAGTTTTCTATTTTTATACATAAAATATACTGCCTCTTCACGTGTTGTATTAATATCATAAAATATTTCCTCCCCCTCTTTAGTAAGGGAAATTACCTCTTCACAAGTTTTTGTAATTATTTTATCTTTTATCAAAGTAAATTGCACATAATTAAAAATGTACTTTGATAAAATAAGTATTAACAATAACAAAATTGGACTTTTTGACAAATTTAATATACATTTTTTTAAATATACTTTTTCTAAACGCAGTTTAACGTTTAACTGATTTGTATTAATAAGAACTATAATTAACATCGAAGCCCATGCCAAAAAAGCATGAAATTCTTCGCTTGTTCTTGACATACAAAGCCATACAAAAAGCATATTTATAACTGTTTCTAAATATTTTTTTAATTTTATAAGCTTTATTTCTGTAATTACGAAATATAACACTACTATTATTTTTACTAAAGATAAAAATACATTATCTAATCTAAATATATTTAAAATCATAGTTGGTATAATACATATAAAATTTAGTACTCCTGTATAAAATGGTTGAATTATACTCCTACCAAAATTTGGATAGCTATTATATACGTTATAATTGCTATATATTTCCCTATTAAATCTATATGCTTGTATATAAAATTCTTTAAAATTATCATTTACTAAGAAATATATAACTAATGACAAAAAAGGTAAAATACATATGCCTATTAATTTTAAATATCTATTACTTATAATGTTAAAAGATACTTTTTTTAATTTCCTTAAATAAATTACCTCGTTAATACAAAATCCTATAAATATAGCGAAAATTTGATATATACATAAAAATGTCATATTTACTCCAAAAAAAATACACATTGAAATTATAATTATTCTTTTTAAATCAATTATATTATCTTTTAAATAGCTATAAAATTCTAAAAATAACATTAACATACAAATAACCTGTAAATTATCTGCAATAACCATAAGAGTATACTTTGAATATACTTGTTTAAATGCAATTAAAGTAAGAATACAAATAAATAGTTTTTTTGCACCTATCTTATCCTTATTCCTTATATATATAATACAATAAAGTATTGCATTTAAAATATAAAAATATATTCTAAATTGTGTAATAGAAGTAGCCCTTAAAGCAGAAAAACACATAGTTATAATATATAAACCTGGCATATGTTGAACTATATAATCTTTATAAAGTACTTTTCCATCAAGCATTAGCATTCCACCTATTATATAATCATCTTCGTCTACAAACGACTTAATTTTGGAAAAAGGAAGCATCATCAAAAAAAATATTAAAAAGATTATTCCAACTTGTACAATAGTGTTACTTCTTATATCCTCATTTGATTTATGTAAAAAAACTATATAACTTATAAGCAATATAATATATATTCCAAATCCTATTGCAAATATCATAAAAAAGCCTTTAGTTTCACCACCATATATATTAAGTAATAAACAACTAGGTTTAATTTCATTATTATAATATAACATATGATTTTCTTCTATTTTATGAGTAGCTAAAAGTTGTATTGTACTATTAATACTTTGATCAGGTTTAATCACAATAGAAAACTTATGTGATGTATCAACTTTTATACCCTTATTACTTCTTACTCTATATTCATTTGTTTCATTATTATCTTTTGGATTAATCACTTTTTCTAAAATTATCCTGTTATCTGTTTTATCAATAATAGTTACGCTTAAATTTATATTTTCTTCTATGTTCTCTGATACTAAATAAAAGCCTACTCCATAAAATTTACTATATGGAATAAAAAATTCTTGTTCAATAATAGCCTTATCATAAACAGTAAAGTTATTTATATCTTCATCTCCTATTGTTTTATACTCTATATAATCAGTTTTACCAATATAACTATATATAATACACAAAGATATAGTTATAATAATTATTATTGGTATTGATATTTTTTTCATATGTTTCTCCTGTTACTTTTACTCCCCTATATACTTATTTTTTCAATTAAATTTAAAAATATCTGTCCTTCGCCACTATATGAAATTGGCAAAATAATAGCTATATTAATAATACATACTAATATAATAGTAAATTTTAGTATAGTATTATTAGGTTGTACACTAATATATTTTAAAAATAATATTACACTACTAAAAACTAATAAATACTTTATATCAAGACTATACGTTTCTGATACACCAGCAAAAGTAGTATTTATAACTACTAATATTAAGAAAATGATGTATAAAACTCTTTGCACTGTAATTATTTCTTTTAATTCTTTATGATTTTTTCCTACTGTAAGATTAAGTATCAAACCTAATACAATTATTGGAAAAATAATCATTCCAACATATCTATTTTCATATAAAATTTCAGAATGTATATCATTATCACTATATAAATTCATAAATATATATGGAAACCTAGTAATATCAATGCATGGAAGTTTAAATAAATAAAATTTAAATCCTCTTAATAATTTACTCCAGGAAAATCCCATATATTCAATCATATTTATTTCTGTCAAATTATATTTAGCTCCAAATTCAAAAACAGAGTCATATCTTACATAATTGTATAGCATCTGAAATATTCCAATAACAATACATGGTATCACTAAAAAGATTATATCTTTTATATTTATACTATTATTTCTTAATAATTTTAATAAAATATATGCTATTAACACATAATAGACTATATATGTTGGTTTCGAGCACACAATAAATGCCATACAAATCCCTGCAAAAAACATTTTTAATTTAATATTTTTATTATTACATGTTGCTAATACAAAGTAAAGTGTTAATGTTATAAATAATATACCACATGAAATTGGTATATCATATTTTAAACCTCTCATCAAAAGAAATATATTACAACTAAAAATAATGGCTAAAAAACAAAAAATATATAACTTACGTGAAATTTTTCCTATATAGTTATCAACTACTAATTTATATAATTTACCTATAAACAGAATTGCTAACATAAGTATAAACAAATTTACAATAGCTAAATTTAAAAATTTTCCTGTAATAAAATATAGTGGTAACAATATAAAAAATATAGGTATTACTGTATAGTAAGAATAATATCTTCCATTATAATAGCTAGTATCATATAGATAAAAAATACCAGCATTTGTTCTTTCTTCATAACTATATGGATTTTTTAAATTTTGTAAATTAGCAGTAGGTTCTAAAAAATATAGGCTACCATTTGCAAAAGCATATGTTTGCCTATAATAATTATCTACATAATCTGAAAATATATTTGGTGGATTTGTAATTTTATCAATCCACACTTCTTTAATATACCCAATTTTTACTAAATATATATAATTAAATATTGCTATAACAACTACTATTATACTAACTATATTACTATTGAATTTATTATTTTTACTATTAATAATATTTTTCATTTGTTCACCTATACAAATAAAATAATTTTACCACTATATTCTTTTTATAAAAATTATTCTAACTAAATACAAAAAATTTTACTAAAATTATAATTGCAAATATAACTCTATAATAAGCAAATACTGCAAAATCATTTTTCTTAATATATCTTAATAAAAATTTTATACTAAGCACACCTACTATAGCAGCAGTTACAACACCTATTATTATTGACAAGTCAAAACATACAAATAATTTTTTAATTTTTAGCAGAGCTGCTCCAAATATAATTGGTGTTGATAACAAAAATGTAAATTTTGCTGCTGCCTCTCTAGAGATTCCCATAATTCTTGCAGCAAGTATTGTTGTACCTGAACGTGAAAAACCAGGTATTACAGCAAGAGCTTGTGAAAGTCCTATTATAAATGTTTGCTTAAAATTCATATCTTTATATTCAACTGGAGTTTTATATTTTTTTTCTGACCATTTATCCCCAAGATAAATAAGTACTCCCATAACCGCAAGACATATTGAAATAATTACTACATTACCTCTTACAAATTCTTCAATTATATCTTCAAATATAAAACCTATAATAGCTCCTGGTATAGTTGCTGCTACTAAATACCAAAACATCTTTGAATTAAACGTTTTTTTCTTCTTAGTAATTCCCTCTACTGCTCCAACAAATAAATTTAACCAATCTTTCCAAAAAACTAGTAATACTGCAACTAAAGTTCCTAAATGTAATGCCACATCAAAAGCAAGCTCAAATGACTCATCAATACTTGGAAAATTAAACAAATACCTTACAAGTATTAAATGTGCAGAACTGGAAATAGGTAAAAATTCACCTATTCCTTGCACTATTCCTAGTATTATAGACTGTAATATACTAAACAATTAATCTCCCCCTACTCTTTTATATCTACACTAATAAGTGTATTATCTGCTGTTCTCATATACATCTTATTTGCCTTTATAGCTTCAAATTTTACATATTCGGACAATCTGCCGATCTTCTTTAATGGATTACTTGAAGTTACATTTATAACATAATCTTTATAGATTATATATACTCCTTTATTATTTGTATATGTTGTAACAATATTAGTATCTTCTAATTCGATAGTATCCTTTATCTTATTTCCAACAACCTTATACACTTTATTTTTATTCTTTGAACTTAAGAAATATAATGCATCATTTTCATCTATTCCAATCATTTCTACATCTTCTTTAAATGCCCTTAATTTTTGTGAACCATAATATATATTTGAATTAACATCTTCATAATATACCATATCTTTATTTTGCAACATCAACATTTTATTAACAATAAGTCCTGACTTTACTGTTGACATACTATTAAATAAATCTATTCTATAAATTATATTATTAGCTTTATTACCATTTTTTGTTTCAACATTTATATATATTATATTTATAACTGGTGACATATGCATATCCTTTATACATGAAAAATTATTAACTACAAATTTATTATATGAACTTTTTACCTCATTATCTATATTGTATGTTTTTAGTACTAATGTAGAAGTAGTTCCTTTAACAGATTGCGTAAAATATAATATTAAATTCTTATCATATAATAAAGTACAATAACATATAGGATTATCCTCTTCTATAACTGTAACATTTTTTCCATCCTTTATATTATTAATATATATTTTCGAATCACTAAGATATGTATAATATTTATTATTATATGAATATTCTAAATCTTTAGCATCATTTGGAATTACAATTTTTGGAGTACTCTCTTTTTTATCCAGTAATGCAATCATAGAATTTTGTTTAGATGCAGTTTTTATCTCTGTTTCAGAATTACTCAAACTATATATATACTTATCAACATTATATAATACAAATATTGTAACAATTGTACCAATTGAAAAAAATACAACTAAGTATAACAAAAATTTTTTCATATTTTACCTCTTTTACTTATTAGCTTTAGTTATTATAAAAGCTGATGGAACATATCTTTCCCCCATTATATCACTAGGATTATTAATAAGTTTAGAATCAAATACCATAGTACTTGATGCTCCTCCATCAAGATTAAATGCATTATATGCATCATATTTTAAGAAAATATCTTGAACATTTTTTAATGTTGCACCAAGACTACCTGCTTGCCTTCCATCTATTACAAGCATAAGTATAGTTCCATCTTTTCTTTGACCAATTGCAGTTCTTGGCTGAATACCCCAGCCCCCATCACCACTATATATAGTCTTATTACCATTAAGTATTATAACTGGTCCAAAGGACACTGCACTTTGTATATTTAGCTGTTTCATTTTTGAATAGGTCATAGAGTTTGAAACTATCATTTTATTATTTGCATCAATTCCCACAATTTTATATGAACCTGATGTATTCCCTGTCTTTAACTCACCATTTTGAATTATAATTCCACTAGGTTTACCACCTGTACCCAATGCATCATCAGCAAAACCTCCTGCATTAATACCACCTATTGCATCATATGCTTCTACTATTTGAGATGTAGTAGAACCAACCACTCCAAGCTTTGGAGCAGTTACAAGTTTTACACGAGATGGATCACTTACAATAAGTAAATATCCATTAAATGAGTTAGTACTAACATCAACTAATTCTATACCATCCGTATCATTAGAAACCTCTTCTGTTTCCTTTATTTCAATTTCATCTAACTCTTGTTCTGCTAAAACCTCCTCAGGTCTATTAGCTTTTAAAATTTCATCTATTTTCTCATTACTTAAAAACCATGTAGCAAAATACTGATGTGACATAGTAGTCATAGCAGTTGTGACTATCATATCTCTTATATGTGTAAATGGTCCATAATATACTAAACAAATTGACAAAATTGGAACATAAATAATTTGAAACAATAAAAAAAGTCCCATAATCTTAAAAAATTTTTTCATAAATATCCTTCCCCACTAAATCATTTATTGTTATATTTTAACAAATAATATATCTTTTTTCAACATTTTTATGTAATTTTTGCATTTTACGCTTTTATTTTACAAATTTTTTACAAAAACTAGGTCTATGAATTGGTGTAAGTCCATACTTGCCTATCGCCTCAATATGTACTTTAGTTCCATACCCCTTATGTTTTGCAAAACCATATTCAGGATATTCTTTATCATATTCTATAAGCATTCTATCCCTTGTAACCTTTGCAATAATTGAAGCTGCTGCAATTGTTTCAGATTTCGCATCACCAGATATTACTGTTTCTCCTGGTATATCTATATCTATCATTTGATTTCCATCTATTAATATATATTCAGGTTTTATTTTTAAATTTAAAATCGCAGTTTTCATTGCAAGTTTTGTCGCATTTAATATATTTACCTCTTCTATTACTTGCACATCACTTATACCAATTCCAACAGCAATCGCCATTTTCATTATATCATCATAAAGTTTTTCTCTTTTTTTCTCAGTTAATTTTTTAGAATCATTTACGCCCTCTATATATGTCCCTTGCTTTAAAATTACAGCTGCTGCCACAACAGGTCCACACAATGGTCCTCTACCTGCCTCATCAACTCCACATACAAGTTCATATCCTTTTTTATGTAAATTTTCTTCTATTTTATTCATTTCTTTTAATCTCTTTAACTCTTCTTCACTCAAAAAACTCACCACAAATATTTTATCATAGACAAATTTGTATGTAAAGATAATTTTTAAAATTATTTTACATATTTTTATTTTTTTTTACAAATTTATTTTTTATTATTTACATATTTTTTTATTTTTTACACAAAATATTACAAAATAAATATGTATTTTTTTATAGTATTTTAAAACAAATTAATACTATGTAATTTATATATTGACGAAAGGAATGTAATTAATTATGAAAGAAAGTAAAAATAATGATAATATAGCATTGATTTTTACAATTATTTTAATTGCTATAATTATATTAGTTGTATTATATTCTGTTTTCTCTTCAAAAAATCTGCTAAAAATTAACACATCTAATAATGATAACACAAACACAAATACAACTACACCGTCTCAAAATTCTACTCCAAATGGTAGTAATTCAAATAATTCAAACAATACAAATAATTCAAATTCTGGTACATCAAATAATTCCAATGTCACAGTATCAGAAGAGGAAAAGGATAGATTAAATGTAGATGTTCAAAATAGCAATACAACTAATACCAAACCGCCAGTACCTGAACAAACAGAAACCGAAATTGCAGCTTATACTACTACAATATATGATAAAGATCAAAATAGAGTTGACAATATTACCCTTGCAATTTCTAAAATAAATGGTAAAGTTATTGAAAAAGGGAGTGAGTTTTCATTTAATGGAACAGTAGGTCCTATGGGAGAGGCTCAAGGCTTTAAAAAAGCTGTTGGATTTGATGGTAATGGTAAAAAAATTCAAATTCCTGGTGGTGGTATGTGTCAGATTAGTAGTACTTTGTATAACACTGCATTAATTGCAGGACTTGAAGTTACTGAAAGACACCCGCACAGCAGACGTGTATATTATGTACCAAAAGATAAAGATGCTACTATACTTTATGACTCACTTGACTTAAAATTTATTAATAATACAGATGGTAGTATAAAAATATATGCAAGTAATGATGCACAAAATGTAACAGTTAGACTAGTAAAAATAACAAATAGTCAATAATGATAAATAAAACTTCTATTTATAAAAATGTTAAAATAAAAAAGACTAAAGTTACACTCGTAAGATTAGTCTTTTTTATTATAATTATTTTCATCTATATCTTTTAAAATTACATTAACAGCCTCTTGTATACTACATACATTATAGCTATTTTTCCTTAAAATTTTTTTTACTAAACTGCTATTTCCAATATAGATAGCCTTGGCATTTATATTATATGCCATTTTTATATCGTCATGATAATTGTTACCTATAACATATTTTATATTTTCTTTGTCAAAATTTTTCTTTACATATTTTAACTTATTACTTGTACTGACTATATTTATATCAAACTTTTTAGCACAGTACATATTTTGTGTAATTACAATAATTTTATATCCTCTCTCCTTTAGTAAATCAAATTTTGCATATTGATTAATTATACTTTCATTTGCGTATTTTTCATATAGTTCTCCATAAATTACCATGGTCTGGAAAAAGCTATTTTTAGAAAAAATATTGTAAATTAGCATTCTAGCTGAAAAGATTAAACCATTATTAGGGAAAAAATCTAACAAATTTATTTTCCAAAGAATGTTATTTACAAATTTTACAATTCTATTATTCCGAAAAATTTTTAAAATAATAATATCATCAATAGCTTTAAAGTCTATCAAAGTACCATCAAGATCTACTAAAATAATACTATCAGACATAATTTTACCTCCTCTCAAAATTTATTAATTAACAAATATTTTTAGAATTTCTTTGACGCATTATACCATAAATTTAAAGCTTAGTCAATGAAAAAAATTTACTTTTATATAGAATAAATTAAAAATATTTCTCTTTTACATAAAAAACTATATCTTTAATTAAATATTTATTAGGCTACGCTATAATATAATTATAAATTAGTCAAGAGGTATAGTTATGTTTATAAGAAGAGAAATTAAAGAAAAATAATTAATGTTAGTAATACGTTTCTAGTAGTAATGCTTACTGGTCCTAGACAAGTTGGTAAAACTACATTGCTACAAAATCTAGATAGCAATAGGAAGTTTGTTACATTTGATGACCCTATTATTAGAATGGAGACCAAACAAGATCCCGCATGGTTCTTTAAAAAATACAATCCACCATTATTAATAGATGAAATACAATATGTTCCTGAATTACTACCTTATATAAAAATGCATGTTGATAAGAATAATAAACCTGGCGAGTTTTGGATAACAGGCTCACAAAAATTTAATATGATGAAAGATATTACTGAAAGTTTAGCAGGACGTGTTGCATGTTTAAATCTTCAAGGACTGTCATATGATGAAATAACGAATAACATTGACAATACAATATTTTTACCTACAAAAGAGTATCTAACAAATAAAGAAAAAAAGCTAAAAAAGGCTGACAACATATTTAAATACATTTTTCAAGGTTCAACGCCAAAACTTATTACAAACGCAGAAATTGATAGAGATATTTACTATTCATCATATATACAAACATATTTAGAAAGAGATGTAAGGCAACTTACACAAGTTGCTGATGAAATGCTTTTCATGAGATTTCTTACTACTATTGCTGCTAGAACTGGTGAACAATTAAATTATACAAATATTTCTAATGAGGTTGGTGTAACTGTAAATACTGTAAAGCAGTGGTTATCAATATTGGTAACTTCTGGTATAAAAAATATTTTACCTCCTTATGAAAGTAATATTTTAAAACGAATGAATAAAATGAATAAAGTATATTTCCAAGATACTGGACTTTGTGCCTATCTTACAAAGTGGTCAAATTATGAAACACCAGAAAATAGCAGTGTTGCTGGTAATTTTTTTGAAACTATGTTATATCTGAAATTATAAAAAAATATTATAATAACGCAAAGGAGTCACAAATATATTATTATAGAGATAAAGATAAAATAGAAATAGACCTTATCATAAATTATGACAATAGATTATATCCAATAGAGATAAAAAAAGATTCAACACCTCAAAAAAATTTGATAAAGAATTTTAAAATTCTAAACAGGCTTGGCAAAAAGATTGGAAATGGTGGTATTATATGCAATATAGACGAGGTATTTCCAATAGATGATAACAATAATTATATACCTGTTGAATATATATAATAAACAAAAGCTAGATATAGGTTTTTACAGTGTGGATATATTATTATCTTTTATACTTTATAGGATAATACTTAAATATTTATAATTTTAGATATTAAATATTGTAGCACTTCCATATAAAAATGAGTGAATTTCTCACTCATTTTTCATACAAACTTTTATAGCTCCTAATTATTTTAATTCCTCAATTAACATATTTGCTCTCATTCTTACCATAGTTTCAAGTAATTTTAAACGACTATCTTGCAAGTTATACTTAGGGTGCTTTGGAAAACTAAATGTTAATACTTTCCTTAAATTAGCTACATGGGACTTATCACAAAATGCTTTTACTAACTCTTTATAATTAACTCCATAATATGAAGTATTAATAAAATTACTATTGATATAATCTATAAATACTTTCTCACTTTCAAAAGCACTAATATCCCCTTTTGCAAGTAAACTTTCTCCATTATCAAAAATTGGAGCAAAGTCAATATACTTACCTGTTAAATTATTCTTTATAACTCCAAAATTTCCTAAATGACGATCAGAATTTAGCACTAAACTATCAAAAATTATCATATCAGAAAATTTTTTCTTAAAACCATTTTCACATGACCATTTATATATTTCATCAATTTTATCAGTCTTTACCACTTGCCAAATTGGAACATAAGAATATTCTTTAGATGTAAATAACTTACACACAGAGGCAAGTATACCTTTCCATTTATCTAAATCATATTTTACAACATTTATTCCCATTATATCTGCAAGTTTACTTGCATAATACTCGCTATATGGTTCATATCCTGTATTAGAACAATTTAACCTTTCAGTACTTCCCTTATATAAATAAATATTATCATCTATTTTTCTCCATGCTTTAGGTAAAGCTCCGTTAGTTGTAAACTCTGGTGAAGACGCAATTCCTTTGATTTTTGACGTATATCCTGTAAATGCAATTAATGACAATGTATTAGAAAAATTATTGTCATACAAATTATATTCGCTAAATTTCATACTATCATTATTAACTATCCAGTAACAATCATTAAGTGACAATCCTTTACATATATCTATTATTCCCTTTATATCTTTTAAATTAAGATCTTGTTCTTTAAGAATCTCTTGTACAAAAGCTCTATTTTTGGGTATAATTCTCTGCTTTAAAAATTCTTCAATTGTCTCACTATTAATATCTCCTTGCAATAACTCAGGAAATATATTAATTTTATTGGAAATAACATTAATATCATATATTTTTAACGATATCTCCCTTTCCATTTCAAAAGTAAGTAATGTTTCATCAAATATTTTCAAATAATACATATTTAAAATCCTTTCATATCATTATTTATATTATTATATCATAACAATATTAATTTTAATAGCATTTTTTTATCTAATTTAATAATACTACAAATAAAGCAAATAAAATAAACATTATGTATGATATTTCATTTTTCTCATAAAATTTATATATATTGACTTTTAATTATATGTCTGATATAATCATTATGCAACTGAAATTGTGTCTTACTATTATTATAGGAGGAATGAAAAATGGTATATGATGTATTTGATGATTATAATCCTAAAGAAAATAAAAAAAATATTAACGAATGTACTTTTGCTATGGAGCTAATTAACTCCCAAGAAGAAGGGTACTTTGAAAAACGTGTATTTGAATATATCAAGCTATATTTATTTAAACTTGCAAGCACAACTCATTCAAGTGCATGTCATATCTTATTTGAGAATTTTTCCGAAAATTCCATATGTAAATTAAAAAGAATAATAGAGGAAAATGGCATAACATTTATACCAATAATTAATGATTATACTATATCACATATTAAGAATCCAGATGATTTATATTATGTCGCAACTCTAGTTTGGAATAAAAAAGCACTTGAAAATAAATTGGAATTTCCTATAAGTATAGAAAAAATAAAAGTTATTCTAACTAATGATAAAAAAATTGATATAAGTATAGAAATGATTAATGTGGATGAGCGATTTTCATGGTTTTACTCCCCAAACCATAATTTTCATTACATACATTAATTTTTACTAGAAGTGAGCAAAACACTAAAAATCATTGAAATTAAAATTTTCAATGATTTTTTTAATTAGTTACAAACTATTCTTGTGCTTTTATAAAAAATATAATTTTTTTATACTTTCATATTTAATTTTTAAAATACTTTATAATAAATATTGTTCCGTTTTGTTCATTCGAAGTAACACTTATATAGCCATTACTATTTTCAATAATTGATTTTGCTAAAGCCAAACCTATTCCAATACTATCAAAATTAGCATTTTTACCATTATAAAATCTTTCAAAAATATGTGGTAAATCTTCTGTATCTATTCCATTCCCTAAGTCCTTTATTTCTATCTTAGTATATAATGTGCATTCTTCATAATTTATAAATACTTTACCCCCAGAATTAGAATGTTCTATGCAATTTTTTAAAATATTGGTAATAGCCTCTACCTGCCACCTAAAATCACACACTATCTTTAAATCTTCATTACCATTAATACTTATGTTAATATCTTTCAAATCACATAGTGAAGATATATTTTTTAAAGATTGATCAATTATATCCTTTACATATTCTTCTCTTTTTACAAATTTTATTATATTTGTTTCAAACTTTGATAATTTTAACAAAGAACTAATCAAAAAGTTAATATTTAAAATTTCCTTTTTTATATCCTTAATAAATGTATTTCTTGTTTCTATATCCATATTAGCATTATCTAATATATTATCTAGCATAATTGATATTGATGTTAGTGGTGTCTTTATTTGATGAGATATATCAGATAATGAATTTTTTATATTAATTTTATCTTGTATAGAATTTTCTGACACTTCCTTTAACATAACTGTTGTCTTATATATTTCACTTTTAAGTATTGACAGCTCATCTTCAGTATTATCATTAATATCTAATTTGTAATTTTTTCTATTAATTTGTTCTATATATCTAGTTATTTCCATCAAAGTTTTATTCCTCGAATTATTATATATTAAAAATACTATTAATACACTAAATAATAATATTGTTGCAATTATCATATTAAAGAGTAAAAACTTTATAAAATATTTATCATTTTTTAATATAAGCGAATCTTTATTCAAATCAATACCATAATCCTCAAATGAAAAATCACTTTGAGTCATATCATTATTTAGTATATACATTACATCATTTTTATCAATGTTTGGATATTGTTCTAATACTTTTGAAACAATTAAAGATACTTTTTTATTAAAAATATCAGTATATGTTCTATATTCATAATAACTAGCAAATCCAAAAATTATATTAGCTATTACAATTATTACTAAATTTAAAATTATTACTTTCTTTAACATTATTTTATTTTCCATATTCATCAATCCTATATCCAATACCCTTAATTGTAACTATAATATCAGTATCTATCTTTTCTCTTATTCTTTTTAAATAAACGGTCACAGTATTATCATTTACATCATTTCCAGTCCACTCATATATTTTGTAAATAATATCACTTCTTGACACTACTTTATTTAAATTTAAAAATAATAAGTGAAGAATTTTTAATTCCAAACTTGTAAGTAGTAACTCGTTTTCACCTTTATAAACAACCATTTTATCCATATTAAATGATATATCCTTTACTTTTAAAACTGCATTTTTCTTATCTCTTAACATTATTTTATTAATTCTTGCAATCAGTTCTTTTGTTGAAAATGGCTTCGTAATATAATCATCTGCTCCAAGCTCCAAACCCCTTACGACGTCATCTTCATCATCTTTTGCAGTTAAAAAAACTGTTGGTATTCCTTTGATTTTTATTTCATTTTCATATAATGAAAAACCATTTCCATCTGGTAAAGACACATCAAGTATTACTAAATTTACTTTACAATTATCTAAAAAGCTAATTGTATCTTTTACATTAGCCTTATGTACCAATTCATATCCCTTTTGCTCTAATGAATAGATCAAACTTTTTGCAAGAATAATGTTATCTTCTACTAATAAAATTTTCACTTTTTATTCTCCTTATAATTGTTTTATATCAAAACTATTACTAAATAATTATAACATAGAGATGTATAATTTAAAAGTATATATTTTATAATTTGGAATATATGTTTTTGTAGACTTTCAAGGTAGATGAATAAAAATAAATGAGAGTACTAGAATTATATTTTCTAGACACCCTCATTTATTTTTTATTTTATCATGAACATAAAAATTGTTTCATCTAGTCACATGAAACCATTTATTACCACTTTATCTCCTAACTCACTACAACATTTAGTATCACATGTTTACAGCTTTTTCCTATTAATTTTATTACTACTCTAAATTCCTCCTTATAAAAAAATTAAACCCTTTTTCTTTAGAAATACTGCCAAAAACCATTTTATTTTTCATACTTAAAATTATAAATTTAAATTTATTTTACAATATTTTACTAAAAAAGTCAACTAAACTATTGATTTTTATCAGTAATATGGTAAAATACTATACATAACATATTTTATATATTGTAAACTTACAATTTAAAATCCATTATTTGGCTAAATTATTTTAGGAGGTATACTATGAATAAAACTTTATTACGAACAAAAGATGTTAAATACATGGACGAATTAGAAAGGTTTGAATTAATTAATTCTATACCTGTCCCAAAGCCTGCACTAAATTATCTAAAGCGTAAACTTAAAAATTTGTCAATAGAAATTGCCACTTCACCACAAAAAAATATCATAGATTTAATGAATGATGGATTACTTGAAGGTTGGTGTTGGGAAACAACCGAATCTGCAATAATGTTTTTAAAAGATGATGATTGTATTAAACGGGGCAATTTAATATTTTCTCCTTATAAAAAATATTGGCATTCATGGATCTGTTTTAAATTTAATAATAAAGATTTCGTATTTGATCCATGTCTTAACATACTATGTGAAAATTCGATATACTATTATGTATTTGAAACATCTGTATCAGGTTCCGTAACAGCTAAACAAGTACGAGATGAACTAATTTATAAAATAAACAATCCTAAAAAAGAGGTTTACAGCAAAGAAGTTGAACACTTTTTTGAAAAATTTCTAGCTCCATACATGTCAGAAAGAAAAAAAAATGAAATTCATATTTCTGGAAATGATGATGTTAATTCTCCAATGTATCGAAATAATACTGGATATAATGCAGTTATAAAAGATGGAAAAATAAAAAGCCTACTCGCACATTACTACCTTAGAGCATAAAAATATTTAAATCATGAAAAAATTTAAAAAAATCGCTGACTATATATAAATTCAGCGATTTTTTATTAAAAATTATATATTTTTAAAGTAAATAAATTTATTATATAATTTATTTCTTTAAATATTTTCATTTCTAATGGTTTCTATTGTATTTTGCCTATTTATTTTACTTATTGAATATTTCATAATTACAAATACTATAACAAATACAAAGATTATTGAAATTATAATTGGTACTACTGGTATATATATTCCACTATCAATCTTTACTGAAAAAGCTTTATATATTGCAAATGTACCAAGTAGCCCTAATATTATTCCATATATCAAAGATTTTGTTCCATAAAATATAGTTTCTAAATTAATCATTCTATTAAACTCTTTTTTAGTCATACCTATACTTTTAAGCATTGCAAATTCCTTTTGCCTAAGTTCCATATTAGATGTAATTGTATTAAATATATTAGTAACACCAATAAGTGTAATTACTGTTATAAATCCATAAATAAATATATTAATAACCAAAATCATTGACTCTTGTTCTTTTGCCTCTTTATCTATATTCCTAATTTTAAAATCAAAATTCAAACTTTCTAAATCCTTTTGTAACTTATCTGGATTACTTGACTTTATACATATTTCATACATTTCAAATTCAAAATCTTTATGTTCATCTTTGTTTACAATCAAATATCCACCACCATTATATGTTTGCTCAAATCCATAAGGTTTTATATCATTTACAGCACCAACTTTTATATTAATAGCTTTATTTTTATATTCACCTTTTATTATATCGTTTTCACTATATTTATATCTTCTAGTTTCCTTTACATTATCACTACTCTCATCATAATATTTATACATATCATTTAGTACACCTGTAGATTTTATTTTCTCATAGTCTTTCCCTATTTTTTTGGCGTACTTTTTAAATGTAGCATCATCCAATGCAATAACACTTAAATTTGCTACTTTACCTTTTCCAGTATTGACCTTTTCACCTGTGTTTTCATCATATGTATAATCTTCTATAAGTTCCGTATCACCAGTTTGATTTACTTTATCAATATCGAATATTTTTATATAATTTCCTATTTCCTGATATGAAATAAAATATTCATCTATATCACTAAGAGAAGTTATCTTCTTTATATCTTGATCACTCAAATTTTCTAAATTATTATAAAGTTCAATATTATAATCATATAATGTATAATAATTTGAAGAAAATCCAATCATATTTGTTATAAAACTATTCATTGTTATAAATATAACTATACTTACGGTAATTGATATAACAGTGGTTCTATATTTTTTTCTACTTCTTTTTAAATTTTTATATGCAAGTTCTCCACCTGTTTTAAATATTTTTGATATTATCTTTGGTGATTTTAATTTCTTTCCTTTTATTTTTATATCATTAGTATTTTTTAAACTTTCAATTGGACTTACTTTACTTGCTTTTCTTGCTGATGAAATTGCAGAAAAATATATTGTTATAATTCCTAATATAACTGATATTAATACAGGAATAATTGATACATTAAATATTATTCCATCTACATGTTGAAGCAATCTTTCACCAAGTAGCATTGAAACTATTTGTGTTAATAAAAATACTGCAAAAATTCCTGATATTAATCCTAATGGTATACCTATTATTCCAAGTAAAAAAGACTCAAAAATTACATTTTTCTTTATCTGTTTTTTAGTTGCTCCAACACTTGCAAGCATTCCATACATTTTTATCTTTTCAGTAGTAGCTATTGCAAATGAATTTCTTATACAAAATACACTAGTAAATAATATTATTCCTACTACTATTATACATAATATATATAACATACTTACTGTAGAATCACTAAATGCAAATACTTCCCATCTAAGTAACTCTCTATTTTTCATATAATTATCATATTTTAAATCCTTATAATCATCTTCTGACAAATCTTCTTTATTTGGTTCTTTTATTCCAAGTATCCTATTTATTGCAACATTATGTTCCATTGGATTTTTCAAAACTATATATGAATTCTTACTTTCTGAATCTATACCTGTTGTAATAATTGTATACCCTGGTTCTGCATATTCTTCAAAACTATTATCTGGTCTTTCTATAATTCCTACAATTGTAAATTCACGTTCTATACAATCAACTAACTTTTCGTCTGCTTCATTATACATATTATATGAACCCAACTCATAATCATCTAATGACATTCTTTTTCCAACGTTTAATTTAATCTTATCTCCAACTTTATACTCAACTCTAGCATTAGTTTTTATATGATTACTTATAACTAGTTCATTGCTATTACTTGCAAATCTTCCCTCTATTAATTTTAAACTTAATTTTTCAAATACTGCTTTATCCATTGACTTTAATTTTAGATATGGTTTTAATGGATTTTTACTATTCTCAAGATTTGCATATCCTATTTCATTTACAGTATATATATCTTTTATATCTCTATTATTCTTAAGTTCATTTATATTTTCATCAGTTACATTAAATAGCCCTAGATGAAAATATCCTGTCTCATTTATAGCGTTTTGTACTAATGTTGCTTGAAAGCTTGAAAACAAAGTTGCAACTGCACAAATAAGTGCAACTGACAAAGTTATTCCTACAATTGTACTAATAGTTCTTTTCTTATTAAGTTTTAAATTCTTTACTGATAATTTGTTAAGAATGTTCATATTATACCTCCTAAACAATCCTTCCATCTTCAATTTTTATAATTCTATTAGCATGTTTTGCAATCTCTAAATTATGAGTAATCATAATTATAGTTTGTTTGTAATCTCTATTAGATTTTTTTAGCAACTCTACTATTTCATCACTAGATTTTGTATCTAAGTTTCCTGTTGGTTCATCTGCTAAAATAATTGCAGGTTTAGTTATCATTGCTCTACCTATTGAAGTTCTTTGTTGTTGACCACCTGATAGCTGATTAGGTAAATGTGTCTTTCTACTACTTAAGCCTAATATATTTATTAATTCATCTAGAAGCTGATTATCCACTTGTCTATTATCTAGATTTAGTGGTAAAGTTATATTTTCTTCTACATTTAAAATTGGTATTAAGTTATAAAACTGATATATAAGACCTACCTGTCTTCTTCTAAATATAGCAAGTTCATCATCACTAAACTTATATATATCTTTTCCATCAATATATACTTTACCACTTGTTGGTCTATCTACCCCTCCTATTAAATGTAATAATGTAGATTTACCACTACCACTTGCACCAACTATTGCAACAAACTCTCCTTTTTCTACACTAAAAGATACATTATCTAGTGCAGTTACTTTTGTCCCCCCTTCTCCATAAACTTTGTTTAAGTTTTCAACTCTTAATATTTCCATAAATATTTTCTCCTTTCATATTCTATAAAAAATTATACCATACTCAAAGTGACAAGTAAGTGACATAAAGAAAATCTTAAGAATTATATTTTTATAAAAAAATGGAAAGTAGCCAAAAACTACTCTCCTAAACAAATATACTACTTTTATTCTACATAGTATTTACTTTACATATATTATCATGGATATAAATATAATTTCTAATAAAAGACATTTAAAAATATATTATTATAAACTAATAATTTTATTTGAATAAATAAATTATTTCTTTTTTCTTGGTTTGGGTAATGGTATAACATTTTCTAATTTAATAACAACGTCTCTTAAAAGTTCCTTATTATCAATATCCAAAATATAATGTTCTTTTGCGCCCTTATATGGGTAACCTATTCCGTGCATTTTTCATCTGCTCTTCAATGCAATCAAGCTTTTTTACAAATGCTGTATTATCACATATTATAATAACAGGTTTTCCATTAATATATACCATATATTCTCCAAACATTTTTTTATAATTAATATCCCCTATGCCAGATATTTGTTCACATACATAATTTACAAAATCTATTGTTGTTGCCATTTTATCATCTCCTTAAAAACTAACTCCTTCTTCTTGCCAAATTCTATTTTCCATAAAATGTCTTAAAAAATTATTTCTTCTATAATTATACAAAATCATTATTATCCACCAATTAGAAAATCTAATATATTCATTTCTGCTGATGTATCAGTTCTATAAAGCTCAGTATAACCACACTTACTGCAACTTACTGTAACAAATTTTTTATTTTGTACATCAAATAATTTAGCAAAGTTTCCTCCAGTTGCTTGAAAACTGTCCTTATCAAATTTATCATTTCCGCATTTTATACATTTCCAATCCATTCTAATCCCTCCATTTTACTATACTTATTTTAACATATATTAATAAATATTGCAATATTTTTTATGTAAATTTTATATTTGACAAAATACTGCTATTTTCTCATAATGTATATGTTATAATGTAAACAAAAGGAGCTGATTTCATGAATAAAAAAACATTTTTGCAAATACAAAAGAATAAAAAAAAGCTAGAAAAAATGATTAATGAAAAAGCACCATATGAGAAAATACTAAAACAAAGTCAAATACTAGATAAATACATACTAAAGCATATGCTAGAAAATAACAAAGAGAAAGAGGATAAATAAATATTTATGCAATTAATAAAACTAGTAAAATTATGAAAATTTCGGATTTTACTAGTTTTATGATAATTATATAAAAAAAATATAATTTCTTTAATAAATTTAAATATATTTTTTAATTTATTTTATACTATCAGTTATTTTTAATTATATCCTTTACTACTTCACCAGCAATAATAAGACCTGCAGCAGATGGAACGAAAGATATACTACCTGCTACTTGTTTTTTATGAATACTATTTATATTAATATCTAAATCATTATTAATATTACTAATATTGTAATTAGGTTTTATTGGTTCTTCCTTAGAATATACAACTTTTAATTTCTTAATTCCTCTTGACTTTAATTCTTTTCTCATAACCTTTGCTAAAGGACATACACTTGTCTTGTATATATCAGTTATCTCAAACTTAGTTGGATCTAACTTATTACCTGTTCCCATACTTGAAATAATCGGAATATTCATTTTTTCTGCTCTAATAGCCAATTCAATTTTGGCGGTTACTGTGTCTATGCAATCAACTATATATGAAACTGAATTATTTAATATATCTATTTTACTATCAGGCATAAAAAATTCATTATATATTTGAACATCTGCATTTTCATTTATATCTAATATTCTTTGTTTTGCAACATCAACTTTAAACTTTCCAATAGTACTTTTCGTTGCAATAATTTGCCTGTTTAAATTAGATATACTTACTGTATCATTATCTATAAGTATAAAATTGCCTATACCAGCCCTTGCTAAAGCTTCCACAACAAACGAACCTACTCCGCCTATTCCAAAAATTGCAACTTTTGCATTGTGCAATTTTTCAATTCCATCACTTCCAATAAGTAGTCTAGTTCTTGAAAATTGATCTGACATTTCTCCCCCTACCTATAATTTATAAAATTACATATATAAATTAATCAATCTTTTTAACAGTAAAACCAGCATCTGTTATAGCGGTATTAATTTCATTATTATTAATTTCTAGTTTAGACAATATAATTGCCTTTTTCTCATCTAAAATTACCTCTACACTAGTAACACCATCAATTTTTCCTAAGACTTTTTCAACACTCATCTTACAATGATTACATTGCATACCATCTATATACACAATCTTTTTTTTCATTTCGATATTCTCATTATTATTTTTCATTTCTACATTTTCCTCCTTAAAATATGATTTAAACTTTCTTAATCTTAATGCATTAGTAACAACACATATTGAACTAAGACTCATAGCCGCAGCACCTATCATTGGATTTAAAACAACACCAAATGTAGGATAAAATACTCCAGCAGCAATAGGTATACCAATACAGTTATAAAAAAATGCCCAAAATAAATTCATCTTTATATTTTTTATAACATCGTGACTAAGTAAAATTGCTGTAACTACATCTAACAAACTATTTTTTACAAGTACAATATCGGCAGATTCTATTGCTATGTCTGTACCTGAACCAATTGCAATACCAACATCAGCCTTAGCTAAAGCAGGACTATCATTTATTCCATCTCCAACAAAAGCTACTCTTTTACCACTTTCCTGTAATCTTGAAATCTCTTTTTCCTTATCTTGTGGTAAAACTTCTGAAATTATATTTTTTATATTAAGTGATTTTCCTATTTTTTCAGCCACTATTTTATTATCTCCTGTAAGCATTACTATATCTAAATTTTTTTCTTGCAAAGCTTTAATAGCTACCTTACTAGTATCTTTTACAAAATCAGCAACAGATATAATCCCTATAACTTCTTTGTTGTTAGCAAAAAATAAAACTGTTTTTCCATTATTTAAGTATTCATCTGCTATGCTTTCCATATTACAAAGATTAATATTATTTTCTCTCATTAGCAAAATATTACCACCAAAATACTGTATACCATCAATTTTACCTTTTACACCTCTACCAAATATTGATTTAAACTCTTCTACTTCTTTTATATCTATTTCATTATCTTTTGCAAATTGAGTCACCGCTTCTGCTAGTGGATGTTCGGAATTTTTTTCCAAGCTTGCTGCAATTTGCAAAAGCTTATTATTTGACATACTATCACTACAATAAACATTGTCAACTCGTGGTTTACCTTCTGTTATAGTACCTGTCTTGTCTAATACTACTGTGTCTACTAAGTGCAATAATTCTAAACTCTCAGCAGATCTAATTAAAATGCCATTCTTAGCTCCATTTCCTGTTGCTACCATTATTGCAACAGGCGTTGCAAGTCCTAATGCACAGGGACAAGATATTACAAGCACAGCAATACCAATACTAAGTGCAAATTCAAAACTTTGTCCTACAATTAACCAAAATACAAATGCTAAAATTGCTATTATTATTACACATGGAACAAATACACCACTTACTTTATCTGCAAGCCTTGAAATCGGTGCTTTTGAACTACTTGCCTCTTCAACTAACTTTATAATTTGTGAAATAGTAGTATTAGAGCCAACCCTTGTTGCTTCTATCTTTAAACTTCCATTTTTATTAATTGTTCCTGAAATTACATTATCCCCAACTGTTTTTTCTACAGGTATACTTTCACCTGTAATACTAGATTCATCTAAAGCAGAACTCCCATAACGTATTATTCCATCTACAGGAATACTCTCACCTGGTTTTATAACAATAACATCACCTAACAAAATATCTTCTGTATTAACTAAAAATTCATTATTATCTCTAATAACAGTCACTGTTTTTGGAACTAAATTTACAAGTTTACTTATTGCTTCGCTAGTTTTTAATTTTGATTTTTTCTCTAAATATTTTCCAAGTGTAATAAGTGTAAGTATCATACCCGCAGATTCAAAATATATATTCATAGAATATTTATTTACAAGCTCAAAATTATTATTACCTAAGCCATAGCCTATCATATAAATTGCAAATATACCATATAATATTGCAGAAGAACTTCCAAGTGCAATTAAAGTGTCCATACTAGGTGTTTTTTTTATAAGTCGTTTAAAACCTACTGAAAAATAATTTTTATTCAAAAACACAATTGGTATAAGTAGTAAAAATTGTGTAAATGCAAATATAATCGCATTATTAGCACCATCAAATACATTTTGTATAATTTGTGGAACTGGTATTTTAAACCATTCATATAACATATGATGCATAGATATATACATCAAAGGAATAAGAAAACAAATTGATGCAATTAATCTAAATTTCATTTCCATTATTTGTTTTTCATTCTCACCAAAATCATTTTCTAATTTATCATTTACTTCATCACTTTTATAATTTATACCATACCCAGCACTTATTACAGCTTTAATGATTTGGTTTCTTGAAACTAAATTTTCATCATATTCTGTTTCCATACTATTTAATAACAAATTAACATTAACACTTTGAATACCATCTAATTCCTTTACTGCCTTTTCTACATGTGCTACACAACTACTACAAGTCATTCCAGTAACATTAAATTTTTCCTTTTTCATAATCCTACTCCCATAAATATTATAACTTTTTAACTAAATTTAAAACTTCATCAACTATATCTTCATTACCATTTTTTATTCCTTCACAAACACATTTTTTTAAATGCTTTTCTAGCATATTATTTTCTAAACTTTTTAATGAATTAATTATAGCAGAAATTTGTATTAAAACATCATTACAATATCTATCATCATTTATCATCTGCTTAATTCCTCTTATTTGACCCTCAATAATATTTAGTCTTTTTTCAAAATATCGTTTTTCATCTCTTGTTCTATATGTTCTTTTTAAAATAATTTTGTCATCATTATTCCTACAACAATTCATATTTATACAGCTTTATCTCCCCTCCTTTTTATTTATATTATTTTTAAATCTAAATAATTATATACCCTATATGGGTATATTGTCAAGTATATAATTAGACTTGATAACTAATTTATTGTTCAAGCTTGAATTTATTTAATTTGTATGTTATAATCCATTAATAATATTATTAATTTTTAAATATAATTATTTAAAACTATTATAATAAAGAGAGGAATTTAATTTATGAGTAAAAATATTAAAAGTCGGTATAATAAAAGTTTTTATGTATTATATAATATAGTAAAATGTAAACGTTTTTTTCTTAAGCATACTATACTAATTATAACATTTGTAATTTTAATAACAATTACTAAAAATAATTATTTTTCAAAATTACTTTATTATCCTGAAAAAGAATATCAAGAACTTGAATTAGAGGCAAAAGATATAATAGAAAACAGAAATTTCTTTTTATATGATAATTATATTATTAATTCATATAAGAAATCAAATAATAAAAAAGTTGAAAACCTAAATATGACCATTAAAAAAGGGAATATTTTAATCACTGTATGTGCTACTAAATTAAACAGCAAGGATAAAGAAATTGTTATAAAAAGACTAAGGAAAAATAAAATTATTCATATATTATTTGAATTACTTGATATTACACTAATAATTGTTATAATTTCTTATCCTATATCAGCTGTTGTTATGTGTATATGTATAATTATATATGAACTTTTTTTATTTGAAAACAAATAAAACTAATACCAAATAAGATAAGAGAACTATACAAATCATGTAAGTTCTCTTATTATTTTTATTCAGTTCTAAGTGCATCTACTGGATCTTTCTTGCTAGCAATTTTTGCTGGTATAAACCCACCGATAAGAGTAAGTATTACTGAAATACATACTAAAATTATTGCATGAACTGGATTTAACATTGCTACATTTTTTAGTTCAGTTAACTTTTCTAATATAATGTTTGCTGGTATGCATAAAAGTTCTGCAATTATTATACCAAGTAAACCAGAAGACATACCAATTATAAATGTTTCTGCGTTAAATACTCTTGTTATATCTCTATTTCTAGCACCTAATGCCTTTAATATTCCTATTTCTCTTGTTCTTTCAAGTACACTTATATATATTATTATACCAATCATAATAGATGATACAATAAGTGAAATAGCAGAAAAAGCAATAAGCACAATTGTTATACCAGACATTATTCCACCAGATAAAGTAGATATTGTCTCTGCATAATCTGTATAAATTATCTTATCTTCTTCAGACAAATTCTCATTATATTTATCCAAATATTCTACTAATTCATCTTTTGAATTAAAGTCTTTTGGATAAATTTGAATATATGATGGAGCAGACTTTGCGCCTAAATATCCAAGTATATTATTTTGTTTTTGCTTAACTTCCTTTTCAGTTCCATCAATAGTTTCACCAGTAAGTACATTATAGTTTGCTTGTTTTTGTGCATTTACGATAGCTGATTTTTCATTTTTTTCCATTATTTCATCCATAAGTGCTTCTTTATAACATATACCTGTTCCACTAAATTCACCAAATTTATTGCCTTCTTTTCCTCTTACTATACCAGTTATTTTTAAAGTAATAGTATTTTCTGAATTATATGCACTTTCTAAATCAGTTTTAGGTATAAATAGGTTTCCAAAACCTGTATAGTAATCATCATTTAATACAATTTTTAATTCCTTATTTAAAAATTGATCAAATGGAACTTTATCATTTTTCGTATATCCTAATGATTCTAAAGTATCTAAATTAAGACTATTATCTTTATCGATTAAAAGTACTGCCTCATTATATTCTTTACTCATACTTCCATAAATTACATCAAAATTATCTACCATAACTGCATCTTCTCTACCATCTATACTTTCTGGTAAAGGAAATAGTACTGACGAATCAACCTTTGCAATTTCATTATCTTTATTTTTATATAATATATTTAAAGCTGTACTTCTAACATAACTTAATCCACCTATTAATTCTGGATTAACTTTTTCTATATATTCAACATAATCCATATTAATATTATTTTTATGTGTTAAATTACCAAAAGAAATTAGTGGATAAACATTTTTTTCATCACTATATGAATTTTCTATTTTAGGAATATCCTTATCAATCTCCTGTTCATCAAGCACTGATACTTCTGGCATAATAGCTATTGGCATCTGCGATAAAGTATCTTTTTGAAACTTATCTATTTGAATTTGAAATCCATTGGAAAGTGATAATATTAAGGCTATTCCAATAATACCTATGGAAGATGCAAATGCTGTTAAAAAAGTCCTTCCGATTTTTGTTTTTATGTTATTGAATGAAAGTTTTAAAGCTGTAAAAAAGTTCATTTTTGTCTTCTTAATTATAACTTTCTTTTCATCACTTTCAGTATCTCTTATAGGATTTGAATCATCAATTAATTCTCCATCTTTAAACTGTACTACTCTACTTGCATATTCTTTGGCAAGTTCTGGATTATGTGTAACCATTATCACTAGTTTGTCTTTAGCAATTTCCTTAATCAAATTCATAATTTGTACACTTGTTTTTGAATCAAGTGCTCCAGTTGGTTCATCTGCTAAAATTATTTCAGGATCGTTTGCAAGAGCTCTTGCTATTGCAACTCTTTGCATCTGCCCTCCTGATAATTGATTTGGTTTTTTATGTGCATGTTCTTTTAAACCAACTTTATCAAGTAATTCTAAAGCTTTGTTTTTTCTTTCTTTTGACTTAATTCCACTAAGTGTCATACCCATTTCAACATTTTCTAGCACTGTAATATGACTTATTAAATTATAGCTTTGAAATATAAACCCTATACAATTATTTCTATATGCGTCCCAATCTTTATTTTTAAATTCTTTTGTCGATTTATCATTTATAATTAAATCACCAGAATCATACCTATCTAACCCACCTATAATATTTAAAAGTGTAGTTTTTCCACTTCCACTAGGTCCTAGTATTGCTACAAATTCATTTTCTCTAAAACATAAATTGATACCTTTTAATGCATTTTGTACAAAAGTTCCTGTCTTATAACTTTTTTTAATATTTTTTAATTTAAGCATAATTCCTCCTTCATTTAGGCTTATTTTATCATACTTTTAGGTTTTAGTCAAATTCTGGTAATTAAAATTCCTTGAATTAATAATCTAAATATTTCTATTAACATATTTTTAAAATAAAAACTTTGCTAAAAATTATTAATATAAACAAATACCAATAGTTATTGATTCTTAGCTATTGGTATTATATTATACTTTTTTTGTATTTAATTATATAAAATATAAATCATGGTTTTAATGATGTAATTGGAATTATATATATTCCTGTTTCTGGATCTTGTATTACAGCTTCATAATGACCAACAATAATACACATAAATTTAGGCTTTCTTTTTACATTGTTATAAAAAGTTTTTAAACTCTTTTTGGCATCATCTATACTGCCATCACTTAACTTTATTTCTATTGCTCCATAATCTCCATTGGCAAATTCCAGAATACTATCAACCTCATCTCCTGAAATATTATCTCTAAAATGATACAAATGTCCATCTAAATAATCCATATATATTCTTAAATCTCTTTCTACTAACGCCTCAAACATTAACCCAAATGTTTCATGATCATTTAAAAGCTTTTCTATGCTTAAATCTAAACTTGCACAAGCTAAAGAAGGATCTACTAAATGTCTTTTTGGGGATTTTCCTATTCTACTAGAAGATCTATAATTTATACTAAATGCTTCTTGAACACATGTTAAGTACAGACTATCTAATACGCCTATATAATCTGCTACTGTTTGCCTACTTTCAATTAACCCTGCACCATTTTCATATTCTTTAATATCTTTTACTATTGTATCATTTCCTGCTATTGTAGATTCGTTCCTAGCTAATGAACGTATTAACATTCTCATTTTATTAGTATCTCTTTTTCTATCTTTTCTTTCATGAATATCTTTAGTTACAATCGATTCAATATAGCTTTTAGGTATAATATCTATATCATCAATTTCTATATTTGCTGGCCATCCTCCTCTTATAATTAACTTTGCAAGTTCATTTAATTCAACTTTTCTAATATATTTTCCTTTTACATTTCCTGATAACATATCTAAAATTGAAACGTCTCCAGTAGAATCTCCAGATTCATACAAGCTCATTGTATGCATTCTCATTGTAGCAATTCTTCCTGTACCAGAATGGAATACAACCTCTTCTCTTTCACTTTTATTCAAAGATGTAGAACCAGTTAATATAAAATTTCCTGTATTCTTAGAACTATCGCATTCATGCCTTACTGAATCCCATATACTTGGTACAAGTTGCCATTCATCTAATAGTTGTGGTCTTTTATCATTAAAAATATATTTAGGATCTACTTTAGCCAAATTTCTAGGTCCTCTTTCTGTTAAATAAGTTACACTCTCTGAATGATTTAAGGAAGTCCAGGTCTTACCACACCACTTTGGTCCTTCAATTGAAATTGCACCAAACACTTTTAAATATTTCTCAATCTTATCATCTATCAATCTTCTACGATAATCTTTTTGCACTAAACTCATAAAATTCCTCCTAAATATTATTTTACCATATAATTTAACACTTTTCAATAATTATATTTAACATTTTTCACTTTTTTTATTTTACACATTTCAATATATTACATTTAAATATTTATATTTACATACAAAAACATTAAAAGTGCAACATTTTTTAATTTAAACAATAATAAATATTTTATATAATTTACAAAAAATATAATCAATATTCATATAATTCGTAAACTAAGAATTCCTCTTCAAGATTATTTTTAGATTGAAATACTTTTCCAGAAGTATATTTTAAAATAATGTTAAATTCTACTTTTATAAAATTACATAAATAATCCATATCACTTGATACTACTAACAATATTTTATTTGTATTTTTTAATTGTGCCTCTATTCTTTCAACTATTTCGTGCATACGTATGTCTGCATAATCTTGTGCCCCCTTATCCCAGTGATAATATGTAAATTGCCTATTATTTACCAAGTCAAAAAATGTATATTCATGTTTTGAATATGGAACTAATGATGTAGATATTAAATAATTTGTAAAACAACATATATTATATCCATCTCCATAATTATTATTTATATATTCCATTGTCTCTTTTGAACAAGAATAACTTTCTGTTATCTCATTTTTTATAGATGGTATAGCATCTATTGTTGAACTTACACATATTACTATATATATTCCTACTGCTATTTTATTTACATATTTAGGTATTTTTTCTTTTTTGTTTTTATATATTTTAACTGTAATATAAAATAGTACTATTATTATCGCCTGTGATCTTTGCACTTTGCTACAAAATACAACAATATAGTTTGCTATTATTATACCTACCAAAGAAATATAAAATATTATTGATTGTTTTTTGTAGTATATTGATACTATAATCATTAAAATAAATAAAATTATAAAAAGTATAGTTGCTAGTTGATATGGTATGTAATAAAAACATATATTTCTGCATGTATCTAATATACTGTATACAACTGTATTTATACTTTTTTTATTACTTATTTCTTCTACTACTATCGAAGATTTTAAATCAATTACTTGTATAATAAATATTACTATCCCAATTATAACTATTCCAAGTGATACTACATACTTTCTTAATAATTCCTTATTATTCTCTTTTTTATACTTTTTTATATAAGATACATAATCTTCTAATACTACTGCTATTACAAATGGTATTATTATAGCATGTACATTTGAAAGAAGTGCTAGTATAAATGCATGTAAATATATATTTTTCTCTTTATTTTTTTCTAACATTATTAATATACTCACTAATAATGGTATTAAACAATAACATCTAGAAATTACTGTATAAAAATATATGTATGGTTCACTAAATATTATTAATAGTTTTATTATTTTGCTAATTTGTATTTTAAACAAAATTATATATACTGATATACCTACTATTGCGCAACTTATTAGATTAAAATATTCATATGGAAACCCTAATTTTATAAATGGAATTAATATTAAATTCCATAACATTGAGTGTCCTTCATATTTCATTTCTTTAAATATCTCAACTATTGATAAATCTCTAGAAATTAACCATGATTGTGCCTCATCACTCCATATTTCATGGTGTAATGCTACATAACCTGTAAAAATAACGAATATTATTAATACAAATATATTGAATAACAATTCCCTGCTTATTCTTACTTTTTTCATTTACTCTCCTTTTTACTACATTCGTAAATAATTTAACAAAAAGATAGTTAAATACTATCTTTTTGTTTATTATACTATTGAGGACAAACTGTTATCATTTTATCTGCTGTTCCTGTACTTGTTGATGATACTCCTAAGCTAAATGAATAACTAGACCAAGCTTTATCATATACATAATCAGCGAAATTTGTTACATTTCCTGTTACAGTAGATTTTGATAATGGTATTGTTAATGTTCCACTTGCACTACTTATTGCTACTGCAGTTCCTGGTTTATATGTATAGTTATATACTCTCCAACGATTAGTATTATATTCTGTATCTGAACAAAAATCACTTCCAGCAGAACTACAATATCCAGCTCCTGTTGTAACGTAATTATAAGAACCACTTATAATTTTTATATATTTTCCTACATATGAACTATTACAACTATATTTTACTACTAAATTAGAACCTGATATTGAAGCGCTTGTTACTGTAAAAGTACTATCTGTTGGAGCTACTACAAATGTTTCTTCTGCTGTACCTGTACTTGTTGATGATACTCCTAAGCTAAATGAATAACTAGACCAAGCTTTATCATATACATAATCAGCGAAATTTGTTACATTTCCTGTTACAGTAGATTTTGATAATGGTATTGTTAATGTTCCACTTGCACTACTTATTGCTACTGCAGTTCCTGGTTTATATGTATAGTTATATACTCTCCAACGATTAGTATTATATTCTGTATCTGAACAAAAATCACTTCCAGCAGAACTACAATATCCAGCTCCTGTTGTAACATAATTATAAGAACCATTTGTAATTTTTATATATTTACCTATATACTTACTTCCACCTTTATAACTAACTAATAGATTTGAACCTGACATAGACACGCTTGTTATTGTAAATAAATTATTTTCTACCGTAATTGATTTTGTTCCCTTTACTCCACTACCATCAGCTGCTGTTGCTGTTATTGTTACTGTTCCTGCTGCTTTACCTGTTACTACACCTGAACTGCTTACTGTTGCTATACTTGTATTACTACTACTCCATGTCACTCCTATATTGTTTGCACTGCTTGGTGTTACTGATGCGCTTAACGTTATTGTTTCTCCTTCTATTACTGTTGAACTTCCACTTACTGATATTGCTGTCACCTTTTGTACTACTGTTATTGGTGTTGCTATTGTTTCTTTTGCATTTCCTGCATTATCTACTGTTAATACATGTAATACCCATGTTCCTTTAGTTGCACCTGTTTTTGATACACTTTGACCATTACTACTAAATGTTCCTCCTGTATAGCTACTTGCGTTTGTTCCAATTGCATTAGTTGAATTATTCCATACATACTTACAACTTGATATATTTACTCCACTTTTACATGAACCACTTGCTGCTTCTGCGTCATTATGTGTTACTGTTGCTGATATTGTTGTACTTGTTCCACTTGTTATATTTACTGTTCCTACTAAAGTCACATTCGCATTACTTGGTGCTAATTTATCTATTTTTTCTACATCTTTTTGTGCTGCCGTTGATACGTTTCCTGCTATATCTGTTGCTCTTGCATATACTCTTTTCTTTGTACTTACTGTTATTGCTGCTGTATATGGATTCCATGTACTTCCATCTAAGCTATATTCTTTCTTATTTGCATCACTTGGATATGTTATTGTCGCTGTTACATTTCCATTTGTATATCCTGTTGGTGCTATTGCTATTGTTGGTGTACTTGGTGGTGTATTATCTATTGCATATCCTCCACTTACAAATACTTGTTTATTTCCTGCATTATCTGTTACCAATGTTTGCAAGTAGTTTGTTGCTGTTATTGCGTTTCTTGTTACACTTCCTCCATTTGTCACTGTTGCTGCACTATTCCAGCTTGCATCTGTTGTTCCTAGTTTTGTATTACTTGTTGTCCATTGATATTTTATGCTTGCTACTCCACTATTACAATATTCATTTGTGGCTGCTGCATCTGATGCTGTTAC
>CAOKPF010000003.1 GCA_948470565.1 uncultured Clostridium sp. | reverse complement strand
CCTCATCAGTCTGATCACCTTGCCCAGGCTTGTTAGTGTCAGGTTTATCACCAACTTCATCAGTCTGATCACCCTGTTCAGGCTTGTTAGTATCAGGTTTATCACCGACCTCATCAGTCTGATCACCCTGTTCAGGCTTGTTAGTATCAGGTTTATCACCGACCTCATCAGTCTGATCACCCTGTTCAGGCTTGTTAGTGTCAGGTTTATCACCAACCTCATCAGTCTGATCACCCTGTTCAGGCTTGTTAGTATCAGGTTTATCACCAACTTCATCAGTCTGATCACCCTGTTCAGGCTTGTTAGTGTCAGGTTTATCACCAACTTCATCAGTCTGCTCACCCTGTTCAGGCTTGTTAGTATCAGGTTTATCACCAACTTCATCAGTCTGATCACCCTGTTCAGGTTTAGTTGCATCAACTGTGTCATCAGACTTTTTATCATCTTCTAATTTCTTTTTTTCTTCTTCTTCTAAAGCAATAGCTGCAAGTATTTTTTGCTCTTGAATAGATTGAAGAGTTTGTATAGAAGTTTCTATATTAGCAAGAACTTCATCACATTCTTCAATGTGCCTTGCTCCATTTAATGTTGCTCTTAGCGTATAATATTTGCAAATATACGCTTTTGCCACATTTCCTACCATGAAGCAGCTGGATGCTAAGATTACAAGCGACAAAAATTTTAGTTTACTATTTTTTTTCATATTTTTTCCTCCTTCAATATTTATTAAAAATTAAAGTTTACTAATATAATCAGAAGTTATTTTATCATATTTTTTACATTATGTCAACATTCAGATATGAAAAAATAAAAAATATGTGAAAAAATGGTAACTGTTCAAAATGAAGTGTCTCTTGATAATAAAGAAATTGAAATGGTATCTGGTATAATAAAATACATAAAGCGACGAAATAATACATATTTTAACAATTTTTTCGTTTTTAAATTAATTAAAAAATATATTGAAAAATATATTTATAAATTTTTTATTTAGAAAAAATGTGAAGAACATTATTAATTTATTAATTATAATATTATTAAATAACAAAAAATTATAAGTATCTTATTATAAAAGTTATTTTTGAATACAAGTTATATAGAGTATATAAGGGACGTTCCATAAATAAATTTTACAATTTTTATGTAGACTTAAAATTTTCCGTTAAATAAATTTTAAATTCATTTATTTAGTGGTGAATTTTGAATATGTAAAAAAGTTTATATTAAATAGCATGACAAAACAGCACATTATAATCAATTCATTAACTTAAGAGCACATTGATTTTACATGCTTAATTGTATAAAAATCAAATTTACTTTTTTACAATATAATATTTTAAATTATTCTGTGAAGTGTTAAGGTAAACAGTACTTTCAACATACTATTTACAAGCATTAAAGCTTAAGTTAATGACATTGAAATTTATTTCGTTTTATTACTAAGTAAAAAACTTTACATAAAAATTGCAACATTTATTTATGGAACGTCCCTAAAATCTTAATATGAGTTTATTATTTATGTAAAAAATGACGAAAAAAATACAAAATTTGAATAAATATTACAAAATTATGTAAAATTTATTGACATACAACATAAAAGATGTTATAATTGAAAATGTAATTTATGTAAACTAAGGATAGGAGGATAGAAATATGTATGAATATAGTTCAATGGATAAGTTATTTGAAATTGCTAATAATATGCAGTTTCTATACGAAATGAAATATGCTTTAAAGAAAATGGAAGAAGCATTAGAAGAATTAAAAAATTGTTAAATTTGGAAAAAATGTAGAAATAGAAAGGGTAAAAAAGGTGGTAAATTATGAGTAAAAATAAAAGTAGAAAGAGATTTTTTAAATTAAAAAATAACAAAGAAAATAAAGAACAAGTAGAACAAAATGTACAAGTAGATGAAAATTTAAACGTAGATCAAGAAGAAGTTAATAACAACCAAACAATTCAAAATAATGAAGAAACAAATAACACAACATTCGATTATATGAACTTAGACATTGACGAAGCATCAATTAAAGAAAAATTTGAGGCTCAAATAGAATCTAGAAGTAATTTTAACAAAACAACAAGAAAGACTGAAGAAGATAGAGTTAAGACAAATGTTAATATGGAATATTCAGATATCCTTAGTAAATATAATTCAGAGTTACAAAGAGTTACAATGGAGATAAAAAATACAGTAGATAAAATACAAAGAGCAAGGCAAACAAATAGATTTGAAAAGAAAATAAAAGAATATAAATCAATGATTTCAGAATTAGAAAAACAACAAAATTCTATAATGGATAATATTGATAGATTTTCTCAAGCTCAACAAGAAGATTTAAACGATAAAGTTAGAGATGTTAACAAAAGATATTATTGTGATGAAATTGAATCAAAAAGAACAATTAGAACTAAACAAGAAGAGGCATATTATAGAGCAAAAGTTGCAAAAATCAATTCATATATAATAGAACCACAGCAAAAATATAAAGCTGCAGAAAATGAAATTATAAGATTAGATAAAGAACTTGAAGAAAAAGAAAAAGAAATTATTATGAGATATGAAGCTGAATATAGAGCTTTTGAAGAGGAACATAAAAAAGATCCAAACTTTAAAAAAGATAAATGGAATATAAAAGAGACATTAACAACTCCTAAAGAAAGAGAAGAATTTGCTAATAAGATAAAAGATGCTATAATGAATGGAGATGTAAACTTAGAAGATTTTGAACAATTTACAGTTGATACTTTAAAAGTTGAAATTAAAAATAAATATAAAATGCAAGCAAAAGAAGAAATAGAAAAGTTAAAAGCTGAAATTGAAGAGAAAAAAGAAATTCAGAAGGATATACAAGAAAAAGAGGAGGAGAAATTTAGATTTTTAACAGATCAAAAGTTAAAAGCACAAGAAGAGTATACAAATAATGTTGAAAAAATAAATAAACAGTGTGGTGATAGAGCAAAAGAATTAGGTGTAAAAATATCATCTCCTGAGAAAATGAAAAAGATAAGAATAGAAGATGACTTAGTAATAATTTCTAAACAAGAAAATGTAAATTCAAATTATCAAATAAATGATGAAGAAGATAATATGTTAGAATTTGATTTTGAAAGCACAAAGAGAAAAGGTATATTTGCAAAATTAGCTGAAAAGTTTAGAGCTTCAAAAATAGGTGGATTTATTTGTAAAAAAATAGATGCACGTAAAGAAAGAGCAGCTATGGAAGCAAGCGAAAAAATAGATAGTAAATTAGATGAATTGAAGAAAAATGCTGAAAAATTAAATGATACTACAAGAAGTTTACAAGAATCTTTAGCTCAACAAGTAAATAATAGTTCAGATATAGCAGATAAGGACATAGCTAAAAATAATAGTGAAATGGAATTACCAGAAGTTGAAGATATAGTAATTTAGTAACTTAGCTGTTGCTAAATTACTTTGATATTAAATATTCCCAAAATAACTATCATAGTTTTATGTAAATTTAATATGAAGAAGCAAAAAAGTGTTGACATGAATTTTTATATTTGATATAATATTATTACATTATTATTTATATAATGTGATATATGAAAAAAGATATGGAGGAAAAATCGTGGAAAGGAAGAATTTTAAAGATAGGAATAAAATAATAACAGTATGTATAGTCATTTCACTTATTTGTTTAAGTGTTTGGGCATATGTGCTTATATCAGGTAACAAAATTAGAAGTAAAGAATATGCTAAAAATAATAATGATAAGAATAAAACTGTTATTGAGGAATTTGACAATTTAAAAGATATTACTAATAATGATGATAATCAAAGTAATAATCAAACTAAAGATGATGAAACTGAAAAAACAGAAGAAGAAAAAAATACAGAAGAAGAAAAAACAGAAAATAATGAGGAGCAAAAAGCACCTGAAAATGCTTTTGGACTTATAACAGGGGTACTTGCTAATAAAAATGGAAATGGTGGTAATAATAAAGTAGTTGTAGCAACTAAGCCACAACAGACATATCAAACCAATAATAATACAACAAATCCAAGTACAAATCCTGGTAACACAGGTTCAACAACAAATCCAGCACCTAAGCCAGATGAACCAGTTACTCCAGTTGATCCAAAACCAGTTGAACCAGACGTGCCAGTAACACCTACTTATGTTGATCCAGTTATATCATTTAGTAAAAATGGTGATAATAATTTAAGTTATACTAATTCAACATCAATTAGTGTTACAGGAGACTATGTAGATGGTTCAATAAAGTATGCTATTTGTAAAAATGCTGATGGGTCTGATGCAACTAATTTGAAAAATTGTGCAAATAATCAAACTATATCAATTACAGATAGTGCATCACCAGTATATATATATGTTGTAGCAACAGGAAAAAGTGGAAAAATAGTAAGTACTGTTTCAAATATGTTTAATATGTTTATACCAGCTTCACCTAGTATAACAGCTTCATCTTATTGTACAGTTACTCCAAAAAGAGATTTTGCAACTATGGCAGTTGTAGGAAATACAATAAGTTGTAATATATTTGTAGATAGTGCAGATATTGTAAAGATGGAATATTCTTTTACATTTGGTGATGAAGGTTCAAATTGGCAAGAATTAAGTAGCTCAAATTTGAATATTTCAGGTAATAAAACATCTGCTGAAATTTCAAGAGTTATTAGCCTTTCTGAATATACTGAAGACCAATATAGTGTAAGATTAAGAGTAAAAGTTACTGATAAATATGGTAGAGAATATTATGAAACCCCATTTGTTAATGATATAACAATAAGAAAATAATAATATCAAAAATAATCAAGATTTTTTAATCTTGATTATTTTTTCTCTAATTATTGTTTAATTTTACCATATCATCTGCAGAAATATAATTATATAAATACATAGCTTTTATAACTTCTTCTTGTCTTTCTTTTGCTAGTTTAGGATTGTTGCTTAATGCATATACACTAGGGGCGTTAGGTAGTCCAGCAAGCATTGTAATTTCATCTAAATTAAGTTCACTAGGAATTTTTTTGTAATATCCCATAGAAGCACTGTATATACCTGTATAACCATCTCCAAAATATATAACATTTAAATATAGTTCAAGTATTTCATCTTTTGTATAGTTTTTTTCTAAATCATCAGCTACTAGTACTTCTGCAATTTTTCTAGTAAACTTTTTAGATTGTGAAAAGTACATGTTTTTTGCCAACTGTTGAGTTATAGTACTTCCACCTTCTATAAGTTTCATATTTTTTATATTTGTTATTACAGCTCTTCCAATAGATCTTATATCAATTGCCCCATGTTTCCTAAATCTATGATCTTCTATGGCAATAACAGCATTACAGAAATCTTTTGGGATTTTATCAATTGTAGTGTAATTTTTTTTGCTTCTAATTTCCTCAACTTTATCTTCTATACTTGTCTTTGTTGTAACAGACGAATATAATTTGTAACCGTTATATGTAATATATCCACAGACAATAATACCTATTATTACAATAAATATCACTAATCTTTTTATTATTTTCATATGTTAATATTTCCTCCCAATATAATTATACACAAAACAGAGAAAAATAGCAATATGTGTATTTACTAAATCTAAAAAAGATGGTATAATTGTATAAAATTGTAAAAGGAGCGTTATGGATAAGAATAAAATAGTTAGAGTGGATATTGTAGACAATGGCGTAAATTTTGAAGGCATTGCAAAACTTGAAAATAAAGTAATGTTTATTCCCAATACTGTTATTGGTGAAACAGTAGATGCTAAAGTAATAAAGTTAAATAAAAACTATTGTATAGGTAGATTGGAAGAGATTGTAAATAAAAGTGAGCATAGATGTGAACCTATGTGTGAAGTTGCACATAAATGTGGTGGATGTAGTGCCCAACATATAGATTATGATATGCAGCTTTTATTAAAGCAAAATATGGTAAGAAATGTCTTAGACAAACAAAAAATAGAATATAAAGTTTTAGAAAATACAGTAGGTATGGGAAGACCATATTATTACAGAAATAAAGTGCAATATCCAGTAAGATGTGATAGGAATGGTAATACAAAGCTTGGATTTTATTCAAAAAGAAGTCATAATATTGTTGAAAATGATACTTGCTATATTCAAAACTTAGTAATTGATATACTAGCTAAAGATATATTTGATATATTAACAAAATTAAAATTTAGTGGTTATAATGAAGATGACGGAAGCGGAGATATAAGGCATATATTAATTAGAATGGGTTATTATACTGGAGAAATTATGGTAGTCATTGTTGCAAATAATGATATTACTTCTAGAAAAGATGATATTAATATAGTTGTAAAGGAAATTACAAAAATAGATGACAGTATAAAAGGTATATTTGTAAATATTAATTCGAGTAATACAAATGAAATATTAGGAGAGGAAACTATAAAAATATATGGAGAGGATTATATAACTGATTATATTGGAGTGTATAAATATGTAATTAGTCCAAAATCATTTTTCCAAGTTAATACTGTACAAACTGAAATATTATATAATACTTTAAAAGATGGACTTAATTTAAAAGGTGATGAAACGTTATTTGATTTATATAGCGGTGTAGGGGCAATAGGTATATTTTTAAGTGATAGCGTAAAATATGTATATGGAATTGAAATAGAAAAAAGTGCGGTAGATATGGCGAATATAAATATAGTAAATAATGAGGTAAAGAATGCTGAATATATTGTAGGTAGTGTAAGTGATAGAATTGTAGAATTTAAAAATAGAAATATTAAACCTAATGTTATTGTTGTTGATCCACCAAGACGTGGATTAGATGAAAATAGTATAAAATATATATTAGATTTTAAATCTGAGAAGATTGGATATGTTAGTTGTAATCCAGCAACATTAGCTAGAGATTTAAAATCTTTTGAAAAAGACTATATAGTAAATAGAATAACACCTGTTGATATGTTTCCTTATACAAGTGCTATTGAATGTGTAGCTATTCTTGAAAGGAAATAATTGAGAGTTTGTTTCAGATAAAAATAATAATATTGTATTGAAATAAAATTGAGATATAGTATATTATAATAATAAATTTTTGCATTTAAAAAATATGCATACTTATTTTTAAATAAATTTATAGGTCAAAAAAATCGAAAAATTTGACCTATAGATTTTTAATATATTTACATTTTAAGGACAATTATTCAAGGTAACGAGAAATAAAAAGTTAAAAAATATGTAATTTATAATTATTAAAGGATATGTGAAAAATGAAGTATAGAATTGAGTATAAACATACTAAAAAAGATTTTGATGAAATTTTTAAAATAGAACAAGAATATTTAGAACCATCTACAATCTCAAGTGTAGAACAAGTAATTGAATGGGATAACAAAAATAGTGACATACATATATTTGTAAGAGACACAGAAAAAGACAAAATAGTAGGTGAAATTACACTGTTACCACTATCAAAATTTCAATTTGATAGATTTATAAAAAATAAATTGCAAGATACAGAGATAAATAAAGATACTTTGTTAGATTATATCCCTAATCAGTCATATTATTTGTTATTTTCAGCAATTGCAATTGATAGCAAGTATAGAAATGATAGACTAGTATTAAGCTTGTTATTAGAAGGATTGTATAGAAAAATATTAGATTTACTAAATAGAGGAATAAAATTTTTAAATATGTGTGCAGAAGGTCAAACAGAAGATTGAATGAAATTTATTGAAAATTTTTTAAACTTAAGTCATAAATATACAACAGAGAATGGATACAAACTATATTCTTTTAATAATATAGATGAATTTTATACTTGGTTAAGAGTATTTCCAGAATATATAGCTAGTTATGATAAAAAATATAAAATAATTAAGAAGTAAGAAAGAAGGAAAATAAGGGAATATGGTAGAGAATAGAATTCAAATAAAAAGAGTGAATTTAAAAGAAGAATTGGAAATATGTAAAAGTATAAGACAAAATGTATTTACAGATGAGCAAAATGTTCCAGTAGAAATTGATATTGATGAATATGATGTACTAGGAAATAATATTGTACACTTTTTAATATATTTTAATAGTGAAGCTATTGGTACAAGCAGAATTATTAAAGTATCAAGTAAAAAAGTTATGTTACAAAGAGTAGCAATTAAAAAGGCATTTAGAGGTAAAGGGTATGCAAGCAAATTACTAAAATTTATAGAAGAATATGTAAAAAATGAAAAAATAGACTATATAGAACTACATGCCCAGTATTATGTGAAAAAATTTTATGAAAAATTAGGATATGAGGAAATTTCTAGAAAATATATTGAGAAAGAAACAGGAATAGAACATATTGATATGAATAAAAAATTAAAGTAGGTGTATATATGAAAACTAAGATGTGGAAAAACTTTTTAATTGCAGATTTAACAGAAAAAGTAATAAATGTATTTAAAGATATATTTTTAGGTATATATTTTTTAAAAGTAACAGATGGGAATATAGTAGATGTTTCAACATATTATATAATGCAATATATGACATATTTAATATGTTTCTTTTTTGTAAATAGACTAAGTAAATTAAATTTAATTGTAATGTTTAGAATAGGTATAGTATTAAATTTATTACAATGTATAGTACTTCTATGTGTAGGTGATAATATATCAAACTATATGCTACCGTTTGCTATATTCGTAAGTATTGGAAATTCATTTTATTATTATTCAGAACAAATATTAATAAAAAGGATTAATAAAGATAATTCTTTTGGAGAATATGTTACAAAAGATCAGATACTAAGGTATTGCATAAAAGTAGTATTGCCAATAGTGCTTGGATACTGTATAAGTAAAAATTCATATAGTTTGGCATTTGTTGTTTTGATAGTATTAATAACTATAAGTTTTGTTTTTTCCTTAAGTATAAAAGGATTTAATCTAAAACATGATAGAATAAATTTAAAAAAATTTTTTCTAAGATTAAATGAGAGTGGAAATAAAAAATTAATGACACTGTTAAGTTTTAGAACATTATTTAGAGGAGTAAGCTCTTTTGGAGTATTATCTACTTTGATTACTATATTAACATATTTTGTTGTATCAACAGAACTATCTTTAGGTAGTATTAGTAGTGTTATAACAATAATATCTATTTTAGTAGTATATTATATTAATAAATTTGTAAAAAGAGAAAAATTATCTAAAATATTCTTACCAATATCAATTATTCAAAGTATGGCAATTATATTATTAACGTTAGGTATGATAAACTTTAATATAAATAATACGTTAAATATAGGAGAGCTAACAATAAATATAGGGTATATATTAGTATTAATATATAATATAGTTAGTGGAATAAGTAATCCTATATTTGAAACATCGAATACAATTGTATATTATGAATGTATGTGTAAACAAAATATGACATCAGAGGACGAGCCCAATTATACATTTTGGTTTGAAATTATGATATGTATTTCAAGAAGTATTGGATATTTAATTTTGATATTAGTATCTAATATAGGATTTAGTATAAATATTATAGCATGCTTAATTGTATGTTTCACATTCTTTTATATTGCTTTTGCATATGTTTTGAAAACAATAATGAAAAATTATTTAACAATACATAATAGTTAAGTTAAAAATAGGTAATTTTATTAGAAGAATGTGTATAGTTATAAATATTCGTGGCGAAAATTGGCATAGTACTACCTATATTCATGGTGAAAATTAGCTAAAATATTGATTTTTTTTTAAAACCTATGATAATATAGTTATTGGTGATTTAAAATGTTAAAAAGAAAAATAGAAAAAGAATTATTAAAATGGAAAAATAAAAAAGATAAAATGTGCCTAGTTGTGAAGGGTGCAAGGCAAGTAGGAAAAACATATATAATAGATAAATTTGCAAGAGAAAACTACTCAAATTATATATATATGAATTTTGATGAAATGCCATCATATAAAGATATATTTAAAGGTGATTTAGATACAGAAACCATAATAAAACAAATTACTTTAAATGTTCCCAATGTAAATTTAGTACCAAATGAAACTATAATATTTTTAGATGAAATACAAAATTGTCCAAGAGCTAGGACTGCTTTAAAATTTTTATCGATAGACAAACGTTTCGATGTTATTGCTTCAAGTTCATTACTCGGTATAAATTATAAAGAAGTGCCGTCTTTTCCTGTTGGATATGTCGAAAATTTTGAAATGCATTCCTTGGATTTTGAAGAATTTTTATGGGCAAATGGTATATCTAATAGTGGAATAGATTTACTTAGAGAATATTTTGAAAAAGATGAAGAGGTTCCTATTGCTACACATAATAAAATGATGAACTTGTTTAGAGAATATATAGTTGTAGGAGGAATGCCAAGAGTTGTTAATGAATACGTTTCAACTCATGATTTTTCTAAAGTTTTAAAGATGCAAAGAGATATTATAGATAATTATTTAGATGATATAGCTAAATATGCTATATCTTCTGAAAAATCTAAAGTTAGGGAATGTTTCCTTTCTATTCCTAAACAACTTGCTAAAGATTATAAAAAATTTCAATATACTGTAGTAGATAAGAGAGGTTCTGCAAAAAGGTTTGCAAGAAGTTTAATGTGGCTCTATGATGCAGGCATTGTAAGTTATTGTTATAATTTAAGAAATCCAGAATTACCATTAGAGGGAAATAGTATTAATAATCAATTTAAAATTTATATGAATGATACAGGACTACTTGTAGCAATGCTTGAGGAAGGATCTCAAAAGGATATAATTGATGGCAATTTAGGAATATATAAAGGTGCTATATATGAAAATATAATAGCAGATATATTTAATAAGCTTGGGAAAAAGTTGTATTATTTTGAATATAGAAATAGATTAGAGATGGATTTTATAATTAGATATAAAGGCAAAGTAACTGCGGTAGAGGTAAAATCTGCAGAAAATACAAAGGCAAAATCTATGACTAGTATAATTCAAAATTGGAAGGTACAACAGGGAATAAAGTTTAGTAGTAAAAATCTTAGTGGAAATGAAGTTGTAAAAAACTATCCTTTATATATGTCTATGTTTTTAGAATAGAAAAGATTAACTTTTTAGTAATATGTAGTTATTGTAAAATTTAGTAATTATTTGATGTTTACTGAAAGGGTGTGGCAAAAAATAAAGCTTAACATAAATATTGATGTATTACTAAATTTTTGTTGTATATTTATTTATATTGCTTTTGCATATGTTTTGAAAGCAATAATGAATAATTATTTAACAATGTATAATAATTAAGATAAAAAATGAGTAATTTTATTGGAAGAATGTATGTATAAAAATTACAGTATAATATTCAAAAATACTACGGATTAAAATTGACAAATGTACGGAATATAGTAGAATATATATGAATTAATATACAGGAGAAAAGATATGGAAATAAATAATTATAAAAAAAGAGTTGTAGATGAAAAAATTGAATTTTACTTGAAATTGTTCGGTGCAGTTTCAATTGAAGGACCTAAATATTGTGGTAAGACATGGTCAGGACGTTATCATTCAAAAAGTGAGGTGCTACTGCAAAGGACTACTGGAAAAGAAGGAAATAATTTAGAACTAGCAAAGATATCACCATCAATAATATTGGAGGGGCAAAAACCCAAATTAATTGATGAATGGCAAGAAGCAACAAATTTATGGGATGAAATTAGAGCAGATGTAGATAGAACTGGACTAAAAGGACAGTATATACTAACTGGCTCATCTACACCAAATAGAAAGGAAATCCTCCATAGTGGTGCAGGAAGATATGGAAAGATCTATCTAAGAACAATGAGTTTATATGAATCTGGTGATTCAACAGGTGAAATTTCATTAAAAGATTTATGTAATAATAAAATGCAACCTAAGTTAACAGGTGAGGTTGATTTAAAAAAATTGGCTGAATTAATAATTAGAGGCGGTTGGCCTGCAAATTTGAATTATTCTTCAGAAGAAGCAACTGAGGTTATAAAACAATATATAGAATTAATTATAAACGATGATTTGTATAGATTAGATGGGGTAAATAGGGATAAGCATAAAGTAAAATTGCTATTAAGATCACTTGCAAGAAATGAAAGTACAACAGTTTCAAATATGACCTTGAAAAAAGATATAAATGAATTTGATAATGAAGATGTAGATATAGATACATTAGCTTCATATTTGAATGCACTAGATAAATTATATTTACTAGATAATGATGAGCCCTTTTCAACTAATGTTAGATCGTCTGTAAGAGTAAAACAGTCAGAAAAAAGGCATTTTGCAGATCCATCAATTTCGTGTGCATTACTAAATTTGACAGTAGAAAAATTAATTAACGATTTAAATACATTTGGATTTATGTTTGAAGCTATGGTTGAAAGGGACTTAAAAGTATATGCAAGTTCTTTTAATGCAAAATGTTTCCATTATCAAGATTACCAAAAAAAAGAAATAGATTGTATAATAGAGTTAGAAGATGGAAACTGGCTAGCAATTGAAATAAAGTTAGGTGTAAACAAAATTGAAGAAGCTGCAAAAAATTTAATTCAAATAAAGAAATCAATTGAAAAAGAAAACGGCAAGATTCCATCAGTATTATGCGTTATATCAGGGCTTTCAAATGCAGCGTATAAAAGAGAAGATGGTGTTTATGTAGTACCTATAACAGCACTAAAACCATAGTTTTAGAACACTAAATTTAAATTATATATATTGGAAGAAAGTGATGTGAAAAGTTTGATAGATTATATAAATGCACAAGATAAATTTAATAATTACTTAAAAAATTATGACTTGGAGGATGAAAAGATAAAATTAAAAATAAAACATACGTATAAAGTAGTAGTTTTAAGTGAATATATAGCAAAAGAAATTAAATTAGATGATGAGAATATAAATGTTGCAAAGATAATAGCATTATTACACGATATTGGAAGATTTGAGCAAGTAAAACAAACTAATGATTTTTTAGATAGTAATATTTTAGAACACGCAAATTATGGTGTAAAAGTTTTGTTTGAAGACAATTTAATAAGAAATTTTGTAGATGATAAAAGTTACGATAATATAATAAAAAAGGCTATATATAACCATAATAAATATGATATTGAAAAAGGTCTTGATAAGTTAGAGTTATTACACAGCAAAATAATAAGAGATGCTGATAAATTAGATAATTTTCGAGTAAAACAAACAGAGCAGCTAAAAAATATATTTCCAAGTAAATATAATCCAAATACGATAGAGCATGAAATAATATCCCCTAAGGTATATGAAACCTTTATGAGACATGAATGTATAAAATTAGATGATAGAAAAACACAGCTTGATTTTTGGGTATGTGTTATTGCATTTATATTTGATTTGAATTTTGAAATATCGCTAAAATATATAAAAGAAAAAAGTTATATAGATATATTAATTGATAGGATAGATTATAAAAATAATGAGACTAAAGATAAAATGGAAAAAATTAGAAAATGTGCTAAAGAATATATAAATTCTAGGATTTAAAAGTTATAATATTTATCAGATTAGAATATTAAATATAGAGTAAAAAATAACTAGAGAAAAGAGAAAATTTAAAAAAATTTGAATAATATTTGAGGGATTTGATAAATACTATATTTATGAGGTATAAGTATAGAGAGAGTAATATATTTATCTATAATAGGGACTTTTTTTACAGCCTCTTTGTTCCTCTAAATAATAAAAAAATTTTGTAGAATAATGAGATTTAATAAAAAAGTGATTGAATTTTACATAAAAATATGATAGAATATACATATTGAAATTTTAACCTGTAATAATTATTGAAAGGAGAAATATTTATGGAAGAAAAAAAATGTGAAGTAAAAATAATTCGGGGGAAAAAAATTAATACTATAAAAATTAGTTATTTTTCAGATGGCAATATTTTTGGTATAAGTAATGCAGTAGTGCAAAATATATTGGAAGAAAATAATATTATTGCACCAATTATAGTAAATACAAATGTGGAGAAAGATGATAGTTATAAAAATAAATATAATATAACCATACAATACAAAAACGTAGAAATTGAATTATCTGAAGCTGAAGAAAAGAATATAAAAAAAATACTGGAAATATTAACTTATAAAAAATATGATTTAATTTATGATAAAGAAAGTAATAAGTGGACTGTACTTTTTAAAGTAAAAAAGGATCAGGAAGAGAACTATCCAAAAAGGCAAGAACAAATAGAAAAGTTTATAAAGAATATATTAATAATTGAAATTAAAATTGAAGTGAAATTTGAATTTATAGATTAATTATTTCCAAATTTTAAATACTAGGTAATTTGCAATATTGCAGATTATCTGGTTTTTTCTATGTAATTTTTGCAAAATACCTTGACACAAATGACACATTGTGATAATATATTATTGTAAGACACATACAGCAATAATTTTATGATAAAATTTGTGTCTTGTAGAGCCACGAACAGCAATCTGTATGAAATTTAGGTAAATATTTGTAAAATGGCGTAGATATGTCCATTACTTAGAAAATAATCTAAGTTTTAATTAAATATTTTATATTGTGGCTTGTTTCCATATGGTATTTTGTAACTTATATTATTCATAATATAAGTTATTTGTATATATAATTGGAGGATAAAAAATGGGATTTATTGAAAATTTAGAAGACGAGGCAATAATAGAGAATACAAAAGGTGGTAGATATTATAGCACCTCATATAATGCTAATTTAGACATATTTTCAGCGATAAGTAGATTTCAAGATACAGACGAGCTAATCCAAAAGTATAAAATGGCACTTGCAGAAGATGAAAAACTTGCACTTGCCAATTTGTTATATTTATTAGACATACGTAGTGGAAAAGGCGAAAGGTACATTTTCAAAACTTTATATAAGTACTTGTGCAAAAATGAAAAAGAATTAGCATTAAAGATATTACCGTTTATTAGCATACTTGGTAGATGGGACTATATATTAGTTGGAATAGATACGAATATAGAAAAGGAAGTAATTAAAATTATTGATAAAACTATAAAATCTGATAAATTATCTGATACTCCAACATTACTTGCAAAATGGTTACCAAGTCATAAAACACATAATAAAAGAAATGAAATGGCAAAGAAAATAGCAAAGAAGCTTGGAATGACAGAAAAAGAGTATAGGAAAACTTTAACAGCTATTAGAAAAAAACTTAATTTAGTAGAAAATAGTTTAACTAAAAAACAATACGAATTAATAGATTTTGAAACAGTTCCAACAAAAGCAATGTTAAAATACAGTAAAGCGTTTGAAAGGAATATGAGTTATGCATATAGAGAATATTTAAATAGAGTTAATAAAGGACAAGCAAAAATTAATACAACAGGTCTGTACTCCTATGAAATTATAAATAACATATTAAAAGGACTACCAATTGATGATAAGCTATACGATGCAATGTGGGAAAATCAAAAAGATGTGTTAAATGGTATTAATGAAAATATTTTAGTAATGGCAGATACATCTGGTTCGATGACTTCATATCATAATATTCCTTATGCAACATCAGTAGGACTTGCAATATATATATCACAAAGAAATACAGGCTATTTTAAAGATCATTTTATAAGTTTTTCAACTGATCCTGCATTTCAAAAAGTAGTTGGTAGAAATATAAAAGAAAAAGTTCAAAATATGAAAATGGTAAATGAAAATACTAATATTGATAAGGCTTTCGAACTTTTACTAAATACAGCAGTAAAAAATAATATCTTGCAAGAGGAGCTGCCATCATACATTATAATTGTATCTGATATGGAATTTGATAAAGGTGTATACTCTGAAAATGGAACAAATTTTAATGGTTGGAAAACTGAATTCTCTAAAAAAGGGTACACACTTCCTAAAATAATATTTTGGAATGTTGCAGGGGATACTTTAGGAGTACCTGTAACGAAAAATACAAAAGATGTAGTAATGGTAAGTGGCTTTTCTACTGCAATACTAGATAATTTGTTCACTCTTGAAAAATTTACTCCAGCAGATTCAATGATTGCAAAACTTCAAAAATACATTGATATGTTGGAGGTGGAATAAAATGCAACAAAATTTTATAACTATTAGAATTTGGGAACAAACAAAAGAAAAATTAGAACAAGTAAGAATTGATAAAGTAAATAGAGAGCAAAAGATGGTATCTTTAGCAAAGGCAATAGATGATTTAGTAAATGACTACCTAGAACAAAAATTATAGTATAGGTAGTCAAGTAGTATAGAAATGAAAGGAAAATTACATATGAAATGTTATGAATTATTTTTAGATGAAAGTGGAGATTTTTTAGAGGGAATAGAGGAGAAGAGTAAGAAAAAGAAACCATCTTTAATAGGCGGTTATTTAATAGAAGTTGGGAAAATGTCAAAAGAAAAAGCAGAAATAATACTTGGAAAAAGCTATGTACATATGTGTGAGGAAAGTAGAACTACTAATAGTTTAGATAAAACAGATCCAATAGCAATACTTCAAAAAATTACCGATATAGGAGGAAAAGTAGTTATATTTCAAAATTTTGAGAGAATTAATGTATTAAAAGATAGAGATTTACTATATTTAAATATGATGGCTGAGGGAGTTGTAAATTTGATTGATGAATTAGTATCACTTACAGGGGAGGAAATAAAGCTTTGTGTAACAGCAGCAGTTAGAAAAGATTTTAAACTTGGATATGAAAAAAGAACTATGATAAATGCTGAAGAATACAATAAAAGAATTTTAGAGAAAATATATGTACGATTACTGGAAAAGGATAGATTAGCGTATAACAAGTATAATATTGAATTTAAACTCGCATCTGCAAATAAAGATACAAGGCTTATGATATCAGATGTAGTTTGTAATACTAGACTTACAATTGAAAGCAGTAAATTTTCTAAGGAAGATAGAAAAACTTTAAAAGAATTCTTTAAAGCAAGTCCATATATATTTAGTGTATTTAAAACTAATATACAAAAAGAAATTGAGAAAAGTATTAGTCAAAATAATATTGCAGACGCAATATTAAAGTTATGTGAGTTAAAAATTGAAGATGATTATAATAAATTATGCTTAAGCATTGTAACACATATTAATAAAATGGAAATGGAAGAGTTAAATATACAAATTGAGTTATTATCTTTAAAAGTAAGAACAATTTTGAATATTTATGGAAATTTAGAACTTGCAGAAAGAATATTAAATACTATGCAAAATGATATATTACCAAATTTGAGTAAAAAAAGTTTTTCAATTTCCAAATTAGAACTTGATGTATCATCTTATTTATTAACAATATATACACATCAAGGTAATAGTTTTAAGTCAAAAAAACAGGTAGATATAAGTAATGAATTACTAAAGAAGATAGATGGTAGTTGGGATTTTCTAAATTACTATTTCATAATAAAAATAAGAGAAGCTGTAATGTATACAAATGCTTTGTTATATAAAGAGGCATCTGATTTACTGGAGGGGATTGTAGAAAAAGCAGATAGTATAATAGAGGTTATAAAATGTATACCTGAGTTTTCAAATTTAAAATTAGATACACTTGGAAAATCACTTGGCACTAGACTTCAAGCATATAGTAGATTAATTCCTGAAGATAAGAATTATTATGAATTAGCAGTAAATGACTCAAATAAAGCAATGGAACAATTTACATCGGATAATGATTTATCAAGACAATGTTTATATAGGGGAGATATTGAATGCAGAATGGGAAAATACGATGAAGCATTAGTGTATTTAGCAAGAAGTGTAAAGCAAAATGAAGTAAATTATTCTGAAATATTAAAAGAAATAGCAAAGATACAAGCTTTTTCAAAGCATTTTTCTGTACTTGCATATTTTCAAATAATGGTATGTGCTATGGAAAATGAAAATTTGGAATTAGCTGATAAATTATATAATGCATTTTGTCAGAATAGTAATTTATATAAAGAATACTTAAAAGATGATGGAAAAATTATAAATGAATATAATGGTGAAAAAATAATACTTGAAGAAAATTTAATTGCCCATCCATTTGAACTTATATATTGGAATCTAGGAAAGTATATGAAGTCAAAAGATAATAATAATGCTAAATATTACTTCGATAAGGCAATAAGTATATGTGATAAAATGCAAGATTCAACCCTAAATGTTATAGCAATAGCAATTGAGTGTGATAGACTTTTAATACAAAATAAATGCAATCCTAGTATGGTTTGCAAAAGATTTGAAACTGTATACAATAGGAATGATTATTTGATAAATAAGGCTCTTAATAAAATAAAAAATGACGTAGATGATTTAAGTAAAAGTAGTGATAGAGAAAAAGTAAAACAAATTTGCAATAAAATCAAAAATAAAATTGTTATATAAAATAGCAAATATATAGGAAACATTAAAAAAATCACTGAACCTACATATTGTATGTAAATTCAATGATTTTTTATTTTTTTTCAAAGTGAGATTAAAAATCTTTATCTATAATGTATTTTTTAAATCTTTTTTCTGCCAAACCCCTGTCCCATTTACCATCAAAGTAAGGATTCCAAGACCAGTAGTCAAATAGTTTATTTAGTTCTTGTGTAGGCATATTTTTATAATATGTCCCATCAACTACATAGTCTATAATTATATTAGTTGCAACCTTTGTACCAAACTGTCTCATTTCTTGCATAAGTTCAATAGCATTTTTAGTTTGAGATACAGAACGGTTCATTGCAATAAGAATCTGTTCTTCCATACTCTGTATTGGACAGTGGAAATTTTTTAACAGATAACTTTTTGCGACTGACATAAGTTCATTTTTGCAGGCATTTGCTGTTTGTGGTTCGATGTTCCTTATAGAGATATCTTTGTTAAATTTAATTGCAATGGAACACCATTCTTTTACTTGATTAACAGTAGGACTATCTGAAACAATTACAACATTTTCATGTTGCAAAAATTCATCTATTTGTTCTGAAGGAATAGCTTCAAATCCTTTGCCTCTTGTATCTCTTATTGTACAATATTTGCATTTTCCATGACAACCAGCACCAATTTTTAGCCAATAATATTGTCTAAATAAGTTTCCCTGTGCATACTCATTTTTTGTATCAATATTATTTACCCAAAATGGTTTAGCGTATATTGTAGAGTTCCTTGCTTCTTCAAGGATTGGCTGATTTAATACTCGAACTACATTTAATCTTTTAATAAATCTTGGTAATTCTATATCAAATCTTTGTGCCAAACAACCTGACATATAAATGTCTGCTTTAGGATTTTGTTTTCTTAGTTTCTCTGCAATCTGAATATCATTTAGGATTGCCAAATCTGTAACTTGGCAACCTAAAATAATAATGGATTTTGCTTTCTGTGGATCAAGCGTACAAATATCTTTTTCAATATTTTTACTTAACCAACTTAAAAAATCTGTATATACAGATAAACAAGCTGCTGATTCACAATAAATAGGATAGCGGACGTCCTCGATTTCATACATTTCATTTGTTCCGAATCTGTTTGTTACTAAAGTCATAATAATTCCTCCTTAAATTTATTTAAATTTTAATACTATTATATACCTTTATTATTATATAAAATTTTTAGCAAAAAGTCAAATATTATGTTAACTTTTTGCTAAATTACATGTTTGACAGATTAATAATATTATGATACAATATACAACAATAAAATTAATAATCTATTATATAATTATAATTTAGGAGGTAATATTATGAAATCTTTAGGTAATGGTTCAGGTTTTTCAGAGGAGTATACAGCAGTGTATTTTGAACATCGTGACTCAATTGTAATTATTGACATGGGCGAAACGGCTAAGTCTAAGCTTATGAAAATGAACTTAGATAAATATCAAAATATTTATGTATTAATAACTCATACACATTTTGATCATATAGGTGGTTTACCTATTTTTATACAATATGTATACTATGTTTTAAGTAAGAAAGTAAATGTTATAGCGCCATCAATTGAAGTAAAAAAAGATTTGGTAACAATACTAAATATTGGTGATGTTGTGCCAGAGAGTTATTCAATTTTTTCTACTGAAGAAGTTAAGCTGGACTTTTTAGTTAGATCAATAAAAACTAAGCATTCTGACACTTTAATTAAAGATAAATGTTTTGGATATGAGTTATATGAAAATAATACTCATATAGTATACACAGGAGATACATCTACATTAGAGCCATTTGAAAATTATATTACAAAAGGTACAAATTTATATGTAGATATAAGTATGAAATATGGTAGAATTCATATAAAATTTGATGATATAATTGAAAAATTAGAACAATTGGCAGCAAGTGGAGTAATAATATTTTTAATGCATATAGATGATATGCTTTTTGCAAAATATAGAGTAAAGAATTATGATAATATTAATATAATGTAGTTTTATCTTATATTTTTGAAAGAATATAAAATTACATTTATGTGGTAAAAAAACAGAGTAGTGAAAATTATTCTGTTTTTTATTAACATATATAAAATATAAATTATATTAAAAAATCCCTAAAAATATAGTATGTTAATTTCAGTTGACAAATTTCCAATTGAAATTGGTAGAATGCAACTAAAAAAAACAGTATAATTTTTATAGAAAGGAAAAGTGAGAAAAATGAATATAGGTGAAAAATTATATGAATTAAGAAAAGCTAAAAATTTATCCCAAGAAGAGGTGGCAGAAAAGTTAAATGTAACTAGACAGACAGTATCAAAGTGGGAGACTAATCAGAGTACTCCCGATTTTGATAAAATATTACCCTTATGTGATTTATTTCAAATAAGTACAGAAGAATTGTTGACAGGAAAGAAGCCAGAGGTTAATGTACCAGATGTAAATCAAATTATAGAAAAGAAAACTATTACAAAAGAAGAGGCAAAAATAAAATCTGCGGAAGTTGTAAGCACATCAGTATTTACTTATATAGTTGCCGTTGCATTCCTAATTGTAGCAATATCAGTATTTGAGGTAAATCCAATTATAGTAACTTCATTATTTTTAGTTATAGTAGCATGGGCTACTGCAAGAATTATAAAAAATTATATGGCATTGCCAAAATTTGACAAAACGGCTGAAGAGAAAACAGAACGTGAAATGATAAGGCAAATTAATGGAATTGTTGGTATAATTTGCACAATTGTATATTTTATTATAAGTTTTGCTACAATGGCTTGGCATGTAACTTGGATAATATTTATAATTAATGGATTAATAAATCAAATTATAAAATTATTATTTATGTTAAAGGAGGATAAATCAAATGAAAAATAGAAATACTACAATAACATTAATAATTTTAAATGCAATTTTAGTAATCGTATTGGTCTGGTTTTTAAGTATGTGTCTTATTAAAAAATTTAATTTTTTTGTGGGAATAGGAGGAAAAAATAATAATGTAATATTTGATCATGTGTATAGCATAAATGGAATTAATAATATAGAATTATTGTCAAAATCAGGAGATATAAAATTCGAGGAAAGTGTTGATGAAAATATAAGAGTTATTGCTTATGGTAAGAATAATACTGATATAGATGTTAATATTATTGAAAATAAACTGTTAATAGATTATACAAAATATACTAATAACTGGATGTTTTTTGGTAATTTCCCAAATAATATTATTGTATATATACCTACAAATTATTCAAATGAAATTAATATTCGTAATGATTATGGTTCATGTAAAATGATTAATTTAGAAAATGCAACTATAAATATTAAAGAAAATTGTGGTGATGTAAATTTAGGCAGAGTAAAAAATATTTCAGTAAAATGTGATTTTGGAGATATTAGTATATCAGAAGTTTTAAATAAATGTGATATTGAAGCAAATTGTGGAAATTTGAAAATAGAAAAAGTTAGTTTAAAAGAAAACTCTTCAATAAGCTCAGATTATGGAGATATAAAAATAAAGGAGACTAATGATATTTATGTTGATGCTAAAGTAAGTTTTGGAGATACTAAAATAAATAATACAAATAGATATTCTGATGTAGTTTTAAAAATTAAGGCAGATTGTGGTGATGTTAAAATTGGTGGATAGTAATGTTTGAAACATTTATAATATAGTGAGAAAGTGTCGAAATTTGCTAACGAAAGTTTGAAAAAGTAATGAAAAATTGTTTACAAAGGAACAAAAGTTTGGTATAATAAAAATATAAAGCGAGCTATAAAGTATGAAATTGCACAAAATATATTATACATATCGTGATAAAAGAAGAAATAGTAGAAGATATAATTGCTTGGTGGTAATATGAAGATAAATAGATTATTTGAAATAGTATATATATTACTTGAAAAAAAGGTAGTTACAGCAAATGAATTAGCCAGTTATTTTGGAGTATCAATTAGAACTATATACAGGGATATTGATATATTAAGTACTTCTAATATTCCAATTTATACAAATAAGGGAAAAGGTGGAGGAATAAGTTTACTAGATAATTTTGTGTTAGATAAATCATTATTATCAGAAGAGGATCAAAACCAAATTTTGTTTGCGCTTCAAAGCTTGGAAAAAATAAATGGGAATAGTGGAAATAATAGGGTACTTGAAAAAATAAGTAATATATTTAATAAAAATACAGTAAATTGGATAGAAGTTGATTTTTCAAATTGGGATAATAATAGCAGTAAAAATTATACTTTTAATATAATAAAGGAGGCAATACTAAATAAAAGAGTTATAGAAATTACGTATTTTAATTCTAATGGAGAGGATACAAAAAGAAAAATAGAGCCCTTGCAAGTTTGCTTTAAGGATAAGTCATGGTATGTAAAAGCATATTGTAGGTTAAAGTCTGATTATAGAATATTTAAAATTTCAAGAATAGAGGAAGCAAAAATTTTAGATGAAAATTTTGATAGAATTTATTTAAAAGAACAAAAAGGAAATATAAATTTTGAAACTGTAACATTAGAACTTGTAATATCAAAGACTATGTCATATAGAGTATATGATGAATTTGAAAAAGAAAGTGTAAGTAAAAATAAAGATGGTGATTTTATTGTAAAGGTCGAATTCCCTAAAACAGATTGGATATATGGATATATCATGTCTTTTGGTGAATATATAAGAGTTAATTCTCCTGAATATGTAAAAAATATTATTAGAGAAAAATTAGAAAAATCTCTAAAGAATTTTTTATAATATGACATATAGTTGTCAGTAAATAAGATGTATAATTATATTAGGAGGAGAAAGTTATGGATTTTGAAATTGTTAATTTAGAAGAAAAAGTAGTAGAGGGGATAGGTGTAAGGACTACGAATGAAAATGGAAAGGCAGTAGAAGATATAGCCAAGGTATGGCAAAGTCTTTTTGCAAATAATGTATACGAGAGCATTGATGGAAAAGTAAATAATAAAACCATTGGGCTTTATACAGACTATGAGGGAGATTATACTAAACCTTATTACTTTATTGCAGGAGCAGAAGTAAATAAAAGCAATAATAGTGTTAATATGAAAGATACTGTTGTAAAGGTAATTCCAAAGGGAAAATATGCCAAGTTTGTAGTTGTTGGAGATGTTCAAAAAACAGTTGGCGCTGCTTGGGGTAAGATATGGAATTTAGATCTAAAAAGAAAATATACTTGTGATTTTGAAGAGTATCAAAATAACTCAGATGATATGCAAAATCAAGAAATACATATTTATATAGCATTAGAAGATTAAACAAGGGAGTAAGAGTAATGGAAAAATTTGACTATAAAAAAGAATATAAAGATCTGTATGTGCCAAAGCAAACGCCGATGATAATAGAAGTACCAGATATAAATTACATAATGGTTAGAGGAAAGGGCAATCCTAATGATGAAAATGGAGAATATAAAGAGGCTTTATCACTACTTTATGGATTATCTTATACGATAAAATTTAGTAAAATGGAAAAAGAAAAAATAGATGGATATTTTGAGTACGTAGTACCTCCATTAGAAGGATTATGGTGGAATGAAGAGGATAATAAAATAGATTTTAGTAATAAAGATAAGTTTGAATGGATTGCCATGATAAGACAACCAGAATTTGTAACAGATGAGGTATTTAAGTCTGCCTGTAAAAAATTGCGTGATAAAAAGGGAATAGATACAACTGGGGCAAAGTTTTGTAATTTTAAAGAGGGTCTATGTGTTCAGATGTTACATATTGGTTCATATGATGAGGAAAGTAAAACAATAGAACAAATAGAAAATTATATAGAAAGTAGTAATTTAAAAAATGATATTGGAGATATAACTCAAAATGGAATTTTAAGAAGACATCATGAAATATATTTATCTGATCCTAGAAAAACTCAAGTAAAGAATTTGAAAACTGTAATAAGAATACCTGTAAAAAGAAAGAAATGCAATGAAATATATAAATGCTAAGACTATATTACAAAAAGCAAAGTATGGAAATGATTGGTTTGGAATAGATTATAATATGAATTTATATAAAGGTTGCTCGCATAAATGTATTTATTGTGACAGTAGGAGTGATTGTTATAAAATAGAAAATTTTGATGAAGTAAAGCTTAAAAAAGATGCTATTAGTATTTTAAATAGTGAATTAAAATGCAAAAGAAATAAAGGTATTATAGGTATTGGTGCAATGTCTGATACCTATAATCCACTTGAGAGAAAATATGAAATTACAAGAAGTGCACTAAAACTTATGTCATATTATAATTTTGGTGTATCTATGGAAACAAAAAGTAACCTTATTACAAGGGATATAGATTTGTTCAAAAAAATTAACTTAAAATCAGATGTAATTTTAAAATTTACTATAACTACGTCAGATGATACATTATCAAGAATAATAGAGCCTTGTGTGTGTACAAGTTCACAAAGATTTAAAGCTATGAAAATGTTAGCAGATGAGGGAATTTTTGTTGGAACTTTACTTACACCAATTATTCCATTTATAACAGATACAGATGAAAATATAAAAGAAATAATAAGATTGTCTGCAAAAAATGGTGCAAGATTTGTATTTTCAATGGGCTGTATAACATTAAGAGGAAATCAAAGAGAGTATTTCTTTAGTAAATTAGATAAGCATTTTCCAAATTTAAAGGAAAGATATATTAAGACTTATGGAGATAGTTATATTTGCAGGTCTAAGAATAGTAATCTAGGGGTTACATTTAAAAATGAATGCAAAAAATATGGATTGTTGTATAAAATGGAAGATATAATTAGAGCATATAAAAAAGATAGAAGATTTGAACAACTTGACTTTTTTAGCACATAATAAAACTATTTTAAAATTATCCAAAAAAAGAATTAAAAAGTTAATAATTAATAAAAAATATGTACTGCAAAAATAATATTGCAGTACATAAGTCAAAATCTGTTATATATATTCAATCGGTATTAAATAATTTTTTTCATTTATTGGATGAATATTTTCAGTTAAACATATTACAATTCCATTTGGAGAGTTCATTTCAAATTTATCTACTATTTCAAAATTCTTTATTGCCTCATTACTAGGATTAGCACTCTTTTTTATTTCAACGGGGTAGATAGAGTTTTCATTAATAATTAGTAAGTCTATTTCTCTTTTATTATTATCTCTATAATAATATAGATGTTTACGAGGATCTTTTTGATTATTTGTATAACTTTTTACTATTTCAGATATTACATAAGTTTCAAAAATTTGTCTACTGTAAGCACTTTTTTCTAAAGTTTTACTACTTACATATCCAGCTAAATAACAAGCAAGTCCAGTATCCATAAAATATATTTTAGGTCTTTTAATAATTCTTCCCACATTATTATTCATATGGGGTTGTAACAAAAATATAATATATGTATTAGTTAATAAAGATGTCCATTTTTTAATTGTTTCTTCGTCTACTTCTACGTCTTTTGCTATATCTGAAGCATTATATTCTTGCCCTGTTCTTGCAGCCATTGAAGAAATAAATTTCATAAATTTTGTTTCATTTTGAATATTTATAATTTTTCTTACATCTCTTTCTATATAGGTTCTTATATAGGACGAAAAGTATGCTTCCAGGTCTATATCTGTATTTTTATAAATTTCAGGATAGCTTCCACGAAATATCCTTTCAAATAAATCAGGAATATATTCCTTTTTAACAGTCTGCTTATTTCTTAAAATATTAATATCTGGAATAAATATTTCTTCATTACATTTATTAATTTCTCTAGTAGATAGAGGGTGCAAATGAATTATACCCACCCTTCCTGCCAAAGATTCAGAAACATTTTCCATAGTTTCAAAAACCTGTGAACCAGTAAGATAATATAATGTACCTACTTTTTTCCCATTACCAAATAATTCATTTTCTCTTGCTTCATCTATTTTTATTTTTATATATGACAATAAGTTTGGAGCATATTGAAATTCATCAATAATAAGTGGTGTAGGGTGAGTTCGGATAAATAATTCTGGATCTGATTGTGCTATAATTCTTTCAGTAATGTCATCTAGAGAAACAGAATTTATATTTTTATTTTCTAGTTTTGTAATATACTTTAATCTCTTCGAGTTTAATTCCCCGACGCTTGCGTCGTAACAAGCTAAGTGGTATAATAATACTGATGAAAGGTGTGGAATGATAAAATGAGTGAATATATACATAAATCGAATAATGTATCAGTATTATTATACCACTATGTATGTCCTACAAAGTATAGAAGAGTAGTTTTCGATTCAGAAAATGTAAAAGATGCATTGATAGGAGCATGTAAAGAAATAAGCGTCCAGTATGAAATAAATTTTATAGAGATAGGAGAAGATAGAGACCATGTACATTTTTTGATACAATCAGTACCAAAAATTTCGTCTTCCCAAATAGCCAATATAGTAAAAGGTGTAACAGCAAGAGAGATATTTAAAAGATGCCCTGAAGTAAAGACGAAACTTTGGGGAGGAAATTTTAGGAGTGGACGGTTATTTCGTTGGAACAGTCGGAAAAAATGGTAGTGAGAAACAAGTAGAAAACTACGTAAAGAATCAGGGAAAGTGTTATAATAAGATGTATAATGGACAGATTACATTATTTGAGTAGGACATACAGGCGAATACCCCGTTGCTTGCGGCGGGGTAGTTTATTTTGATATTTGTATAAATTATATTATAAAAAAATATTCTTTTCAATATAAATTATAAAAGATATTTGAATAATATATGAGATTTATAATGTTATTTTGTTTTTTTATATGTTGTATAATTATTTGAAACTATAACATTCTAAATTATTTATACCAGGGGAATATATATTATTTCCCATATAGTCAAATCTACTTCCATGGCAAGGACAATCCCAAGTTTTATTTAGATTGTTCCAGTTTAATTGACAACCCAAATGAGTGCATATAGGTTTTACAGCATAAACTTTTCCATCATTATCTTTATAAACACCGATTTTTTTATTATCCAATGTTACTATTTTCCCTTCGTCATTATTAATACTATCAATAGTAAGTTTTGATTTTTTCAGTCTATCTAGTACAAGAGATTTAAAAGTCTGTACTGCCATATTATTAAGTTCTTTTCTGTTTTTAATAGGGTGTAATCTAGTTGATTTAAATAAAAATTCATATTTATTTGGTACTTTATTAATTTTATCTGAAATTATACTAGCTGCTATATTAGATGTTGTCATTCCCCATTTATTAAAACCTGTAGCTAAGAATAAGTTATTAGTAAAAGCTGAAAACTCACCAATATATGGTATTTTGTCAAGACTAATACAATCTTGAGTATTCCATTCATAAAGCAAGTCAAACTCACCAAAAATTTCAAAAGCCTTTCTTTTCAAAAAATCGTATTTGTAATTTAAATCTGGATCAATGCCAGTTTTGTATGTATGACCACCAACAAATATGATATTTTCGCCTTTGTAATTAGCAGTTTTTATAGATATATTTGGAGTATCACAGCTTATATACATTCCATCAAGTGAAAAGTTACTTTTTGGTTTTATTGCTATAACATAGGATATTTCTTGATACATTTTTACAAAATAATATCCAGGAAAATTTATAATAGGGTACCTAGTTGCAAGTATTAAATAATTTGAACTTATACAGTTATGTGTGTTTGTAAAAATTTTGAAATTATTTCCCTCTTTTTTGTAGTCTTCAAATTTTGTATTTTCAAATATTAAACAATTATTGTCATTTGCACATTTTGCAAGTGCATTACCATACTTAATTGGATTAAATTGTGCCTGATTTTTAAAAACTAAAGTACTGGTTATATTTAGATTTAAATTTACATTATTAATTAAGTTACAATCTACAATTTCTAGTTTCTTAACAGTATTAAATTCATCTATGATTTTTATCTCATTTTCTTTATTTTCAGTAAAAACATATGCATTTTTCCTTTCAAAATCACAGTCTATATTTTCAAGCTCGATTATTTTTTTTATATTACCTATTGCCGTTTCATTTGCTTGTAAATAATTTTTTGCAAAATCTAACCCATTTGAATTTTCCAAATAATTATATATCAGACCATGTTGACTAGTCACTTTTGCAGTTGTGTGTCCAGATGTCTTTGAAAGTAGTGTATTTTTTTCTAGTAGCGCTATTTTGTAACCATATTTACTTAAATAATATGCAGTAGTAATACCAGTTAAACCACCACCAACTATACATATATCTACTGAAACATTAGTATCTAATTTGTTATAACTATCTTTTTTAAATGAGTTTAGCCAAAATGAATTATTTCTTATCATATTACACCTCTTTTTTCTCATTATTAGTATGCTTAAAAATTTAAAAGATATTTAGATTCAATAAAAAACTTCATATATTAAAACATAGCTATATAAATAATATATATTTGTATAATAGTGGAGATTTTTTTTAAAATGTGATATAAATATATAAATAAAAAGGAAAGTTAAAATTATGAATAGGATAAACAAAGAAGAAATAAAAGAGCTATTTGAAAGTTTTAAATCTGGTAATATATCAGATTTTCAAAAATTATATGAAAAATACAATCAATTAGTATATTTAATTGCATTTAGCATATTAAAGAACAAAGAAGATTCAGAAGATGTAATGCAGATAGTTTTTATAAAAATATATAATCTTAGTAAAGAAAAATTACCAACAAAAAATCAAGTAAGTTGGGTTTATAGTATAACAAAAAATGAGGCGATATCTTTGTTAAGGAAAAAAGATAGTACAATTAGTTTAGACAATATATATGATATAAAAGCAGAGGATAGTCAACTTATTAATGTAATTGATAAATATAGTTATTATACATTAATAGCAAAATTAAGCGATAAGGAAAAAGAGATTGTTTCACTAAAACTACTTGCAGATTTATCATTCGATGAAATAGCCAAGTTATTAAACGAGCCTACAAGTACTATAAAGTGGAGATATTACAAGTCCTTACATACATTAAAAATATTACTTGGAAATTTAGGTATGTTTGTTATAACGTTTGTTATTGGACTAAAAAGCTTATTTAAGAAAAAAAATCTCAATTTTGAAGAACAAGAAATAGTAAAAGAAGATGAAAATAAAGAGCAAAACACAGGAAATACCTCAAAAGAAGAGGCAAAAACTGAGGATATTACTAGTGAGATCACTAGTACGGATAAAGAACTTACTGATAAAGAAAATCAAGAAATATTAGTTGAAAGTAGTGATTTTGATATAAATTATTATGGAGTAGGATTTCTTACGATATCAGCAATATTTTTATCTTTTTTTATTATTTTTATAATTTTTTTCATAAAATACCAACTAAAGTCTATAAAAAAAACGTCTAAATAATAGAAAGGAATGGTAGATATGAATAAAAAATTAAAAATAATATTAATTATTGTAGGAATTATTATAGTTTTATGGGGGATAGTGTTTTTGACAGACTATAATAGATGTTTGAATTTAAAAAGACCAATATTTGCAGTACATGTATCTAATGATGAAGGATTAATAAAATATTTATGTGTTGGATATAGGGTTGAAGCAGTTTTTGATATGAATACTAAGTGTTTAGATGATTTTGAAAAAGTTGAAATGTTTGTGGGCAATACTTGTATAGCAAGAAGTATTACAGATTCTGAAAAATTCTATACCAATGAAGTTGTTACAAATGATAATAATACTCAAACAAATGAGAGTGATAATGATGCTAAGTTTAGAGCAATTGTTACTTACTCTGATATTAATAAAATAGAAGTAAAACCTATTGAAGAAAATGATCTAAAATTATTATCAGATAAAATAGTAATAAATTTAGGTGATAATAATGATATTTTGTATAGTATTGGACAAGAGTTATTAATTACATATACAGGTTATGTAATGGAAACATATCCTGTACAAATAGATGTTATAAAAATTCAAACTGAAACTGATTATAAAACTAAAATAGAAAAATTGCCAAGTAATTATACAGTAGAACAAGCAATATCAGATAATTGTGTAGTAACCAAAACAGGTGGAGAAATAAAAAATATTGATGAGTTAAATAGATTTTTAGATAATGTAAATAGTAATCAACCTGACTTTATTAGATGTATTAGTTTTACAATCGAGGGAGATATGATAATTACTGATGTAACTTTTGAAGGAAATAATAGTTTTAGAGTATGTCTTGATAGTACTAGGGATAAATTTTCAAGTAGTGAGGATAGAATATACAGATATTTTAGATTTTCAAAAATAGATATTGAGGATACTGATAGTAGAAAAGAAATTTACTTAAAGAATGCATTAGAGGGAGATTTGAATGAAATTTTGGTATTAAGTTATAGTAAAAATTAATTTGGAGATAGTTTGATGAATAAAAAAATAATAATAATCATTGGTATAATAATTATACTAGTTATAGTATGTATATTTGGTAAAAAAATACTTGATGGTAATGGTGTAACTTCACTTAGACCTTCAAGTACAGATGGAATAACAACAGTATTAACTTTAGAGGATAAAATACAAACTGATACAATTTGGTGTGGTACATTTCAACTTATATGGAATGATTTGAAAAATGATCTTGCAAAACAAGATATAATATTTAATCCTCAATTAGAGGTAGTTGAAAACTTAAATAAAGAAACATTTAATACTAATGATATATCAGATAGTTATTATTACAAAAAGATAGGTACACCATCTATTGCATTAAAAAAAGAAATAGAAAAGGGAATAAAAGATAAATTTAATGAAACTAGTGATATATTAGATGATTTTGATTTTAATAGTGGAAATCCAAAAGATTACTTTTTATACGTAATGTTAAAGAAAGAATTTAAATTTGAAAAGGCATTTGAAGAATTAGAAAAATCAAAATTTGGTAATTACAATAATGTAGAATATTTTGGAATAAAATCAGAAGATAAAGATGAGTTAAGACAACAAGTGAACGTATTGTATTATAACTCTGAAGATAGTTTTGCTATAAAACTTGATACCAAGGGAGATGATGAGGTAATTTTTTGTAAAAGTCCTAGGGGAAATACTTTCAATGAAATCTATGATAGTATAATGAAACAGGAAAGTAAATATGATGGTAATAAATATTTAAAAGATAGTGAGTTTTTTAAAGTACCTAATATAAAAATTAATGAAAAAAATGAGTTTACACAGATACAAGGTATTCCATATGAATTTTCAAATGGCGATATTTATACAATAGATAAAGCAGTTCAGACAATTAAGTTTGAGTTAGATAAAGAAGGTGGAAAAATTAAAAGTGAGGCAGGAATTATGAATAAAGCAACTGCTATCTTAGAGCCAGAGAAACCTAGGAGATTTTTTGTAGATGATACGTTTGCAATATTTTTAGTGGAAAAGGGAAAATCCAAACCATATTTTGCGGGAAAAATTAGTGATGTTACTAAATTTCAATAAATGTAGCTATTTTAAATTACATATTTAGTATGGATTTTAGTTGTTTCCTAATATTATATTTATGTTTTTAACAAAAAAATAATAACATTTTTTAAAAAAGTATTGACATAATAAAAACGGTATGATATAATAACGGCGTAATCAATCAATAAGGCTTACCTGAATATGGTGGCTAGTAAAGTTTCTTTTGACAAATTTTACATAACATATAAATGGTAAGTTTTGCATTAAAAGGAAAGAGAGGAAAAAATTATGGCAAATTTAAAAACAGCTTATGAAACTATTGTATGCGAAGAAAGGATCGGGCTTTCCGACAAAGAATGGTATATGCGGAGAATAAAGGAGCTGGCTGCAAAAAATCCGGATAAAGACATTATGGAAATATTGGATATGGTTGACAAAGAAAAAGAAGTTAACTTTACTGATATTTTGCATATGGGGCTTCAGGAAGATGTAGAGCCTGCCGAAAGGGACATCAAGAAAACATTACTGATGGTCATTGATCAGCAGTTCGATTTTGAAGATAATGGTACTTTGGCAGTACCAGGAGCAATTGAGGATTGCAAAAGACTTACGAGATTCTTGTATAAGAACTTGGATAAGATTACAAGGGTTATGTGTTCTTTAGACACCCATATGTTCTTTCATGTGTTCTCTGAATGCTGCTGGATTGATGAAGACGGCAATTATGTAAAACCATATACACAAATTCTTAAAGAAGATTGCGATGATGGAAAATATACCCCTGTAATGTATCCGAAGATTTATCGGGATTATTTAACTGGTCTTGATAAGCAAAGTAAGAAAAAACTTATGATTTGGACACAGCATTGCTTGGAAAGTACTAAGGGGTGGCTTCCAGAGCAGGAACTTGTAAAGCTTATTTATTTTCATGAGGCTGCAAGAAAGATACGTCCGCTTTGGGTTGAAAAAGGCAAAAGCCCATTTTCTGAAATGTATGGTATCTTTGCAGAGGAATATCCAAAAGATGGTGTTTATAAGGTAAACACAAAACTTACTGACGCTGTTGCAGGATATGATATGATAATCATTGCAGGAGAGGCAAAATCTCACTGTGTACTTGAGTCCTTAAAACAATTTTTGGCTGTTTATTCTGACCGTCCAGAGATTACAAGCAAGGTATATTTCCTTATGGATTGCTGCTCTTGTATTCCTGGAACAGAGGCTGAAACAATGGCTGAGCTTGAAGCTTTGAAGAAACAATATAACATTAATCTGGTTAATTCAACAGATTTGCAACTTTAATTAAATTAAAACAGTTAAATATGAAAGGAGAATTACTATGAGTGATGTTACAGAAATTTTTGGTGGAGACGATTATGATTTAGGCAATAATGTGGAAATCGATGAGCTTGAGAGTGAGCGGCAAACAGTAGTAGCCTTGTATATTGATAGCTCAGGTTCTATGAAATCTCATGAGACTGTAGTGCCAGGTTGCATTGACATTATAACAGATTCAATCAAGCAGAGTAAAAGCGAAGATGAATTTCTTATCAGTGTTACACATTTTAATGAGAATGTTAAACGCTCTGGCTACAAAAATGTGGCTGATATTGATAACAGTTACAAAGCGGGAGGACTTACATCACTGTATGATGCTATTGTAGGAGCTCAGTTATCTCTTATGACAGATGACAAAAAAGGATACATTGATATGTTAAGGAAAGGCAAAGTTAAAGCCAGAGGCATATTTGTTATTCTTAGTGATGGTGAGGATACAAGTTCAACGTTTAGTGCAAGTGATGCCAGGAAGGCAGTGGAGTTTCTTAACAAGAAGGAAGTTATTACTGTATACATCGGCTTTGGCAAAGAGGCTTGTGGTATAGGAGAACAGCTCGGGTTTGCAAATTGCTTAAATGAAAAGGAGGCAAATGCAAAGAAGCTTAGAGTAATATTTGACATTCTTTCAAAGTCTATAAATTCTGCAAGCAAGAGTGCTGTTAATCCGACTGCTGGTACATTCTTTCAGGTGTAATTTTGTAACTTTGTAGTTGTAATTTTTTAATATTAGCATGGGAGGGTGTATACCCTCCCTTGTTTTTAAGGAGGAATTAATATGTCAATATTAGTTAGTAAAATTGGTTCATTACATGAATTTGAAGGAATAGCTAAACAAGATAATTTGCTTGCAATTGATAATATAAAGATGGCACTTGATGGATGTTCTAGCGACATAAATGGGAATTGGTTAACCTCTGAGATTGGTGTAAGCCTTTTTGCACAATTATTTGAAAGATTGCCACAGGATATGAGGTGTGCTCCTGAAAGAATAGAAGATTGTACTAAAACAGTATTTGATAAATTATTATCTCTTGCAGTAGATACACGTTTTATAACACAAAATTTTTGTTTTACAATTCTTGTAGTATATGAGTTAGAGGATAAATTTGTAGTAAAGTATTGCGGAGATGGATATATAATTACAAGGAAGAAAGAAGTCTTGGCTACTGAAGATGATTTTGAGTACATTTCACTTGAAGAAGAATGTAATGATGGTTGTCCCAAGTACTATATATACAACTATATTCAAACAGAGTTATATTCAAATGGTGTTACCTTTAAGACAAGAGAATTTTCTAAAGAGGAATTTGCCAATGTTGGAGTTGCAACAGATGGTTTAAAGTATCTTCTTAATTTAGGTTTTGAGGTAAAACGAAAATTTGAAGATAATCTTAAGGCTGATAAAGCAGGAAAAATTCGTTTACAAATTGCAAGAAATAGTGAAAGTATAAAAGATGACATTACAATTTGTTATTAATATGTTTAGGAGGGAAAAGTATGGCTATTAATATTAAACAAAATGAACTTGGAAAAGTATATAATTTAATGGCAAGTGGTGGTGAAGCAGAGATTTATGAATATACTAAATATGAAGTTATGAAAATATTTAAAACAAATGTAATATTTGATTTAAAGGAAAAAAAAGTATTAGCTTGGCTTAAACCTCACAGATTATTTTTTGTAATTGCTCCATTGAATAATGTAATAATTGCTAATCGATTTGCGGGCTATATAATGAGAAAAGTTACGAACTCTGAGCAAATTGGAGCTTTAGCTAAAAAGAAACATTTAAAACTTACAGGTTTTACTAACAAAGATATACTTGAAATTATGATTGACTATTCTGACAAATTAGAACAGATTCATAAAGATGGAAAGTATATTGGTGATATAAATGAAAGAAATGTTTTAGTTAAAGGTAAGGATTTATATTTTATTGATGCTGATAGTTTCGGAATTGACTCGCATCCTGCAGATGCTTGGACGGAAAATTACGTCGATCCAGAAGCATATATATACAATAAAGGTAATTTGGTAAAAGTAGAACTTAGTGTAAAGACTGATATGTATGCTTTTGCACTTCTTTGTTTTAAAATATTAACACGTATGCATCCATTTAATGGTAAATACGACAAAGATGTTGATATGAGTACAGAAAACAGAATAAAAGCAAAGCTTTCAGTGCTTGGTAATCATAATATAGGTATTCCACCAATGATTGACTCATGGAATTGGATGTCGCCTAGGCTTTTGGACAGTTTCCTTGCAATATTTGAAAAAGGTGAAAGAAAATATATTACAGAAGATCTTAGAGATTTATACAACAATTTAAAGTATTGTAATAAACATAAAGTCTATTATTATTCAAAATATACAGAATGTCCAATATGTAATGAAAAGGCTGATGTAAGCGTAATGCCAAGTGTGACAAAAGCAGTTACTCCTAGTGGCATTAGCATTAAGACTATTTTTGCATCAAAAGAGGTAAATTATTTCTTTGATTTTGATAAGTATTTAAATTACGATTCAAAATTTGTTCATGTAAGAACAGGTAAGACATGGGGTGCTTCTAATGATTACAGAGTAGAATTTTCAGAAGATGGAAAGTATGTATTTGAAATATATGATAATGAGATTGTAGTGTATGATACAGATACAAATAATAGAGTATGCCATATGCAAAAGTCATATAAATCAGCGGTAAGTATTAGTGGAAAATGTATTTGCTATATTGATGACTCATTTAGGCTTTCAAAAAATGAGATCAAAAATGGAATGTTGTTTTTTGAAGAATTAGCCTCTGTATATGTAAATACGATATATTTGGTTACTAATGATGATTATTTAGCAATTTTACTTTATGATAAAAAAATGCTTATAACGTCTAAGAAATTTAGTGTTTTCTTAAATTACAAAAATAAAATTACAGAATATGCAATAAAATATGATAAAATTAGTAAAAACTGGTTGTTTATATATGAAACAAGTACAGGAACTCATAGAACAGTAGTAATTTCATTAAAGGGCGAAATTATTTTTGATAAAGAAGTTTATCGTTATAGTGCAACTTCACTTAATTCAATTTGCTTTGCAAATAATACAATATTTTCACCTTCACATGGCAAGATTGTTGGAATTAACTACTTGGAAAATAGAGTTAAAAACTTTGATTGTCATGTTGTCAATGAAGATGCTACACTAAATTTTGAAAATGGTGGATTTGATATATTAACAGATAAAGCAATTTATAGGTTTGGCTAAAAAAGTATGTTATAATTATATTTTTTGTTTGCAAAAAAGCAGTATAATTTTAATTGGTTATACTGCTTTTTATAGCTTTTATTAAAATATATAACCCAACTTTTTCCAAATTTATATTATATAAAAATAATTTATATAAGAATATTATATAATTATTGCTTTTTATAGTATTGATTTTACATTGTATATATATTATAATTTTACTAAATAAAAAAGAAAAAATTAAATGAGAGGTTGATTATGGAATATGATAATAGAAAATATATAGCTATAATATCTTTTTTTAAAAAGTTTGTAAGTGTATTTTTCTCGCTATTTTTTAATATATATATACTAAAAATAGTTGGAGATGATTTAAATCTTGTCATAAAATATTCTTTGTTTGGTGCGATATCTGATTTTTTGATATGTTATGTAATTTTAAAATATATAAATTCTAAAAATGCCAAACATATTTATAGATTAAGTTTCATACTTTTAATATTAAATATTTTAATACTTCTAGTATTTAAGGAGAGCATAGTAAATTATATATATATTTTCAAATTTTTAGAAAGGCTTTCAACAGTAGCCTATTCGGTACCTTATGAGCTAATAGTAATTGGTTCTAATACTAATAATACTATGAGTAGCTATATTGCAAATTTAAATATATTATCTAGTATAGCAACAATACTAACACCATTTTTCTCGGGCTTTATAATACAAAAGTTCTCATATTATGTATTATTTGTAATACTAATAATAGAAGTATTAGTTATTATAATGATATCTTTTAATATTAAAGATTTTACTGTTAGTGATAAAAAGCTAGAACTGAAAAAATATTTTGGAATTATAAGGGATAAAGAATATATACAAGATATATATAAATGTATGTTTTATAGAAGAATATCATCACAAGGTGCAATAAAAGAACTTTTGCCAATAATACTATTTTTAAGACTTGGAACTGAAATTAGTTTGGGTACATATAATTCGTTATTTGCTGTATTATCAATCATTTCATTGCAAATATTAAAATTAGTAAATAGGAAAAATGTTTTTAAGAATTTTTATCCAATTTTAGCTGGTGTTATATTTGTATCTTCGGTAATATTAATATATAATTCAAGTTTTACTACATTACTTATTTATTATATTTTTATGGAGACATTAGGAAAGATAATAGAGTCAGAATCTTGTAGTGTAGTATATTCTGCAATACGTGTTGATAATTTAATTTCGTATAAAAAGGAACATATAATTGCATTTAATATTTATATGGTTATAGGGCAGGTTATAAGTTATGTAGTTGTATATATATTATATAATTATTTTTATGATGTAAATATATTGTCAGTATCAGTAGCTATATTAATGTTTTTCTTGATAGTATCGTCAGTTTATTTAACTAAAACAGAGAAATACTTAAAATGTAAATAATAAAGAAATTGAAAAAAGCAAAAAAATTATAATGTTATTAAATTAATATATAGTGCTTATATAAATAGAGCATACGAGTAAACTTGTTACGCTAATACTTACTACAGATTAATGTTAATATTTGCAATATTGAAAACTAAATAAATTTTATTGAGGGATAGAATAATTATTAAAAGATAATTTGATATATAGTTAATACTTAAAAATATGTAAATGTTCTATAATATAATTTATCATAATACGGAGTTATCGTGGAGTTATATATATAAAAGTAAGATTAAAGTTTCAAATTGTTTTAGATTATTAATGACACTGATAACTATTAGTAAATAAAAAGGAGTTTTCAACTTTCTTAAATTACAATAGGCTAAAAAAATGATATTTTTAGTCTCTGTTTTTATGCTTTTTTACTAAGCTTAATACACAATTTATGAAAATCATGTAAAATATATTCAAATTATTGTAAAATATATATTTGTATGATATAGTATAAGTAGGAGAAGTGATAATGTGGATAAAATAAAAATACCTTATGGAAAATCTGATTTTGCAGTGCTTAGAGAAGAAAAATATGAATATGTAGATAAAACAATGTATATAGAAAAACTAGAACAATATATTAATGCAATATATGTTCGCCCTCGCAGATTTGGAAAAAGTTTATTTACAAGCATGATTTCATATTATTACGATATATATGAAAAAGATAATTATGAAAAACTATTTAAAGGATTATACATATACGATAAACCTACAGAAAAGAAGAATAGTTATTACATTTTAAAATTCAATTTTTCAGGAATGAATGTAAGTAGTAGTAAGACAGAAAGAGAAATTGAAGAAAACTTCAATGATAAAGTAAGAGGATATTGTAATAAGTTTATAGAAAAGTATAAACTTAATATAAAGTTGAGAGAGAATAAGCCAGCATCAATGATACTTTTTGAACTACTATCAAAGTTTGAAAGATTGAATAAGAATAATAAAATATATATAGTAATAGATGAATATGACCATTTTACAAATGGAATGCTAGATGGAAATGTATCAGGTTTTGTAAAATCATTAGGGCAAGGAGGATTTGTAAGAGCATTTTATGAGGTAATAAAGGAATATACAGAAGGTACTAATAGCGTAGTAGACAGATTTTTTGCAACAGGAATAGCACCACTAATGTTAGATAGTTTAACATCAGGATTTAATATAGCTACAAACATTTCATCAGATGCTGAATTTGTTGGAATGTGTGGTTTTACAGAAGATGAAGTAAGAAATTTGGTTAAAAAGTCTGGCTTAAAAAATAATGTATATGAAGAGTTAAAGAAAAATTATGATGGATATAGGTTTAGTTTGGATAATGAAGAACATATATTTAATACAACTCTAGTAATGTATTATCTTATAAAGTATATAAATTCTGGAAAAGCACCACGTGATATAGTAGATAATAATTTGGCAACATCAGGAAATAAAATAGAAAGCTTTGTAAATTTGATTAATCCTAAGAAAAATTATGAAAAACTAATAGAACTAATAACTAATGGAGAAGTTAAGGGAAATATAGTAAGGCAGTTTGAATTAAATGATAATGTATTTAATGAGGATAGTTTTCTTTCATTGTTATATTATCAAGGATATATAACAATAAAAGATGTAGGGATTACTATTACATTTTGTATTCCAAATTATGTATCAGAAGCGTTGTATGCAAGTTATTTTCAAAAAATGATAGCTACAAGTAAGGAATACAACATAGATACAAGGGATATCAACAATGGAATAATACAGTTTGGCGATAATGGAAATATAGAAGAGATGACTAAAGTTATATGTAGTTTTCTATCTCATCAAAGTATAAGAGATAAAGAAAACTTTAGCGAAAAAACATTAAAATATGTGTATTCACTTTTCTTTAGTTTAAGTAGTCAGTATTATGTATATGGAGAATTTCCAGCGCTTCAAGGCTTTGCTGATATATTTATTGAAAAGTCTGCATCAAGTAATGCAAAGTATGAAGCTGTAATAGAACTAAAATATCTAAGTAAAGAAAAAGCAAAAGTAGTAAATATAGAAAAATTAAAGGAAAATGGAATAGAGCAGATGAATAGATATATAAAAGATAAAAGACTTGAAAAAAGGCAAAACTTAAAAAAATTTGTAATAGTGTTTGAAGGATTTGAAAAATACTATATTTATGAAATGTAGAAGTGAAATACTTTAATTTAAATTTTAAAATATAATTATCATAAAAATAAAATATTAGTATATTTGATAATTGCTATAAATCAAATTACATTAGATTATTTATGGAATTTATTAAAGAAATATTGATAGTTGTTTATTATAAAATAAAAACTGTGGTATGTTATTTTTGCTAAATTTTGTAATCACGTAGTATTGAAGGTAGGTGAATTTGAGAGTGTTTGAAAATTTAAAAATGGAAGTTGAAAAATGTAAGTATTGTAAAGAAAAATTTGGATTTGAACCACATCCAGTTTTTTGGGGAAATCAGAATTCTAAAATTGTTCAAATAAGTCAAGCACCATCAAATAATGTACACAGTACAATGAAGCCATTTACAGATATGAGTGGGAAAACATTAAAATATGAATGGTATCAAATAACAGATGAGAAATTTTATAATAAAACTAACTTTTTTCTGGGCGCATTAGCACATTGTTATCCTGGTAAAGATAAAAATGGAAATGATAGAAAGCCACCAAAATGCTGTTTTGAAAAATGGATAAAAAAAGAGTTAGAAATTATTGATAATGAAATATATATACTGATAGGTGCAAAAGCAGCAAATATGTTTTTTCCTGATGAAAAGTTTGAAAATTTGGTTTTTAAAGACAATATTTTCAATGGAAAAACTGCAATTGTTCTCCCACACCCATCTCCTTTAAATAAAAAATGGTTAAAGGATCACAAAGAATTTATGGAAAAAAGAATTATTGAAGTAAGAAATACTATAAAAAGTATAATAGTTTAAATTATAATTGGAGGTATAAAGATGGAAAATTATTTTCTAATTCATGGCTCATTTAGTAGCCCATATTCAAATTGGTTTGCATGGACTTATGATTTTATAACATCTGATGGAAAGCAGGTGTATGTGCCTGATTTTCCAATAGGAGTAAATTATCAAAATTATGATAATTGGTCAAAATTATTAAAAAATTACATAGATTTTGGATTAATAACTGAAAATACAACAATAATAGCACATAGTATAGCTCCTGTTTTTGTATCAAAATTTTTAGTAGAAAATAAATTAAAAGTAAAAAAGTTAATATTTGTATGTGGATTTAATAACTATTTTGGAATAAATGATGAATATGATACTGTTAATAAAACAATGTATTTTGAAAATTTAGAAGAAGTAAAACAATATGCAGATAATATTATATGCTTTTATTCAGATAATGATCCATATGTAAGTTATGAAGCAGAAAAAGAATTTGCAGATCTTATTGCAACTGAGCAAGTACTTATTCCAAATGGTGGTCATATAAATGCTGAAAGTGGATATGATACTTTTGAAGATATAGTAAGTTATCTATAAATAATAGTAATTGTTTGTATTAGTTGGAAGTAAAATGGAATATAATTTTAGAGCTTGTACAATGTAGGATTTTGATTTCCTATGGAATTTTAAAAAATAAAATTTTATGTGTTATGTGATAAAATATAGGACTGTATGGGCAAAGAATAGATTGATAGATTAATGCAAGATATGATTGAACACTTAAGCATAAAAAAATTATAATTTGTAATGGTAAACTAGCCAGTGTATATCTATCATATAACAAAAAATTATGACTTTTTCATAAATGAAATAAGTATGTAAAAGAATATCAAAATGAAGGGATTGGGAGCAAGATTTTAAGTGCACAATTATAATAAAATAAAAAGGATGGTATAATGACAATTTTGCAGGTTTTAAAGACAAACCGGCAAAAAAATTATACGAAAAGGTTGGATTTAAGATATATAATGAAATTAATACGAGTTATCAAATGTAGTATGACAGTTAGAAAATACATATACAATATAATTAGGAGGAATATTGTATGGAAGAAACACAGATATCAATAAAACAAATTAAAGAATTTAGTAAAATATATAATTTAGATAGTACTAATAAACTAATAGAAAATTCCATAACTGAATGTGGACTCGAAAGTGCATGTATTGATAGAGAAATAATAATACAAAATCAACCAATATTTAATATAGAACTTCCAGAAAGTAAAAGATATGATCAAAAAAATAGTGGACTATGTTGGGTATATGCAGGGTTTAATGTGATAAAATATGATATTTCTAGAAATTTAAACATAGATGTATCTGAGTTTAGTTTATCTAGTAATTATATAGAATTTTTTGATAAATTAGAAAAATCTAATAACACTTATGAAAATATAATAAATTTAAATAATATCAATTTTAGTAATATACATAAAGAGTATATTATGGAATTTTGTGTTTCAGAAGGTGGATATTGGGAGTGGTTTGTAGCTATTATTAATAAATATGGAATAGTACCTAGTACATATATGAAAAGTGCTTTTGAGAATTATGATTATGAGAAAATTACAAGTATATATAAAGAAAAGGTAAAAAAGGATGTAATAGAGTTATTAGAATTAAAAAGACAAGCAGTTTGTTTTACTAAATTAAGGGAAACAAAAAATAGATATTTACAAGAAAATTACATATTATTGTCAAAAATATTAGGAGAACCTATATCAAAATTTGATTATGAATATAAAAATAAGAATGACGAATATAAAAAATATGAAAATATTACACCACTAGAATTTAAGAATAAATTTTTAGCACTCGATATAGAAAATTTTGTAGCAATTGGAAATATTCCTATGTATAACAAAGAATATTATAAGGTGTATGAGAAAAAATATTTAGGAAATGTATATGGAAAAAGTAGTGTTAGATACCTAAACTTACCAATATGTGATTTGAAAGAATTAGCAATTCGTCAATTAAAGAATAATAACTCAGTATATATATATTCAAATATGTCTAAGTTTGTTGATAAAAATACTGGAATTTTAGATAATAGATTGTATAATTATGATAAAACTTTGAATTTGGAAAAAATGTCAAAAGAAGAGGCTTTAAATTTATATGATATAAGTGCAGAACATGCAATGACAATTACAGGAGTTAATATTATAGATGGTAAAACACAAAGATGGAAAGTAGAAGATAGTTATGGGGATAAAGAAAAATTAAATGGTTGTTATATAATGAATGATAATTTTTTTGATGAGTTTGTTTTAGGTATTGTTATAGATAAAAAATATTTATCTAATGAGCAAATAGAATTATTATTACAAGAGCCAATTGAAGTTGAAATAAAAGAGCCATTTTAAAATAATAGGAGGAATTTAATTGCAAGTAAAGAAAAAATATATGTCAAAAGAAAATTGGACAAGAATAACAAAAAGAAGATATAAAGAAAAAAGTATAGTAGAAAATGGAGAAAAAGCGATTGTAAGCTTGCTTATTATTGATGAATTAACTGAAAGTTTAGTAAAAAATTATGGTAATAGCATATCTGTAAAAATTGTAGATAACGGGTATTATTGGTTACAAGTAGCAGTTGAAAATAAAAATTATTGGATTACAGCAATGTATGATGAAAATAAAGATTTAGTTCAGTATTATATAGATATTACACTTAAAAATGTACTATATGAAGAAAATACACCATATTATTATGATTTATTTTTGGATATTGTAATGTTAAAAGATGGAACTATAATTTTATTAGATGAAGATGAATTAAAACAAGCGTTAAAAGAAAATGTAATTAAAAAAGAACAATATGAATTTGCGTATAATACAGCAAATAAAATAATGTTAGAGCTTCTTAAAAATAAAGATAAACTTGATAGCTTTTGTAATAAGTATTTTGGAATTTTAGATGAAGAGTTAAAAATATAATAGATATGTAATTATAAGATTAATAAATATAATATTTGGATTTTTGTGAGGGATATAGAATGAGAGAAATTATTTTTGTAACACATAATAGAGGAAAAGCCAAATCAGCAGAAAAGTACTTTCAAAACATAAAATTTAGTACATATGATTTTGAATTGGACGAACCTAGAAGTGATGATATAAAAGAGATTGTTACAGCTAAAGTTAATCAAGCATATTCAATTGTAAAAAAGCCATGTATAGCATTAGATACAGGTTTCTTTATTGATGAATTAAATGGTTTTCCAAGAGCATTTGTAAATTTTACCTTAGAAACTATTGGAGTAAATGGTATTTTAAAACTAATGGAGGGAAAGACAAACAGAAAGTGTAGGTTTGAAGAATGTTTAGCATATCATGATGGAAAAAATATACATTATTTTTATGGTAAGCATTTAGGGAACTTATCTACGGAATTGCAAGGGATAGACAGAGAAGAAAAGTGGTCAGATTTGTGGTATGTATTTAAACCTAAGAATTTTGATATTACACTAGCTCAGATGGATGCAAAACAAAGAGAAGAGAGAAGGAATAAAGACTTTTCAGTAGAGGCATTAAATGAGTTTGCAAATTGGTATATGAAAAATGAGGGTGATGTATGAGAAAGTATAGATATGAGATAATTATATTTATTGCAGATGCAATTTGTATGATTTTAGAACTTGTTGCCTCAAGAGTATTATCACCATATTTTGGAAATTCTAATATAGTGTGGACAAGTGTTATAGGGATTATACTTCTTAGTAGTAGTATTGGTAATTATATAGGTGGAATAATGGCAGATAAGGAAAATGTAGAAATAAATTTAAAAAAAATATTAATATGTTCCGCAATTTTTGTATTTTTTATACCGATATTTCAAGAAAATGTTATAAATAGAATAATAGAGATAACTTCTAATATAAAACTTGGAGCAGTTCTTGCAACCTTATTACTATTTTTCATACCATCACTTTTTATGGGGTTGTTAAGTCCAATTATTGTAAAATTAAAAATGAATGATTTAAGTACAGTTGGTAAAGTATCAGGAAAAATCAATGCAATAGCTACAATTGGAGGAATATTTGGTACATTTTTAGGTGGATTTTTCTTAGTTCCAACTTTTGGTAGTGTATATATATTATTTGTGCTTACAATTATAATTTTATGCTTAATTCCAATATCGGATTTTAAATTTGAAATAAAAAGTACAATTTTCATTGTGATAATGATAATTATTTCGATTATTTTAATGAAATTTTCAGTTGATGAAAATAGCAGAATTGGTGAAGATATATTAAATGGAAATAGTACAGAATATACAAGTTATGATACTTTGTATGGAAGAGTAATAATTTATAATTCAAAATTAAATGATGAAGATGTAAGAATTTTAAATATAGATAGTGGTTATGAATCTGCAACATTTACAAATAATGAGAAGAAAAATGAACTTGTATTTGAATATACTAAAGGGTATGACCTGATGTTTAATTCAAAAAATAATATTAATGAAGTATTGCTTATTGGTGGGGCAGGTTATTCATATCCAAAATACTATATAAGTCATTATTTAGATAAGAAAATGGACGTCGTTGAAATAGATGGAGAAATTACACAAATAGCAAAGAAATATTTTTATTTACAAGATTTAATAGATGAGTATGGTATTGAACAAAACCATAGGTTAAATTTAATTACAGATGATGGAAGAACTTATTTGAACAATAATGTAAAAAAATATGATGCTATATTAAATGATGCATTTTCTGGTAACTCGCCAGCAAAGACATTAACTACAATTGAGACTATAAGAAATATAAAAAAGTCATTAAATAATAATGGATTATATTTAACTAATGTAATATCTGCATTAGAAGGAGAGAATTCAAAATTCTTAAGAGCTGAAGTAAATACAATAAAAAAAGTTTTTAAAAATGTATATGTAGTACCATGTAATTTGGCAGATGATAAGAATAAAGTTATTAATAATATGGTAATTGCAACAGATGATAATATTAGTTTTGAAAATGTATATAATTTAGAAATAAAAGCAGATGAAATTACATTAACAGATGATTATTGTCCTGTTGATAGCTTAATTCCCAAAAATTAGTTAAGCTTTATAAAAACAGTGTATTTATTATCAAATTAAATAGTAATAAAAAATGTGGATTAAATAGGAAGGTGAAATTATGAATAGAAAAGTTGCAATAGTTACAGGCTCTAGAAGGGGAATAGGAGAAAATATAGCAAAAAAGCTTGCACAAAATGGTTGGGATATAGTAATAAATGATAGAGAAGATGAAGATAGGGCTAATGCAGTTGCAAGTTATATAAGAAAAGAATATGGAGTAGATTCAACTTCAATAATGGCTGATGTTTCTGAAGAAGCTGATGTAAAAAGGTTATTAGATGAAGTTAATAAAAAGTTTGAGAAGGTAGATTTATTAGTTAATAATGCAGCTATTGTTGAGGATTTAGAAATAGAGGAGAGGACAATTGAAATTTTTAATAATACAATAAAGAATAATATTAATTCAACTTATCTTATGTCAAAATATATTGGAAGAGAAATGTTTAATAATAAGACAGGTAAGATAATAAATATATCATCTACTAATGGGATAAATTCTTTTTTTCCAACCAGTATTGACTATGATGCTTCAAAAGCAGCAGTGATTTCGCTAACACATAATTTTGCATTAGAATATTCTCCTTATGTAATGGTAAATTCTATTGCACCAGGCTGGGTAAATACAGATATGAATAAAGATTTGCCAAAGGAATTGGTAGATGAAGAAACTAAAAAAATATATTTAAAACGATTTGCTGAGCCTATAGAAATAGCAAATTTAGTCGCTTTTTTAGCAAGCGATGAATGCACATATATAAATGGTGAAGTAATAAAAATTGATGGAGGATATTAAAAATAATAGAAATTTAAAATATTGTAAGAATAAAATTTTTAGTATGAAAAGTAAAATTGGAGGAATATTAGATGAAAAAAGAATATGATAATTTAGAATTTTATAATAATAATGCAAAATTATATTTTGAACAGACAAGAGTAGGAAACCTTGAAGAAAATTATGAAAGATTTTTAAGTAAAATCCCAAAGAATTCGTACATATTAGATTTTGGCTGTGGTTCTGGTAGAGATAGTAAATATTTTCTTGAACATGGATATAAGGTTAAGGCTATCGATGGAGCTTATGAAATGTGTAAAATAGCATCTGATTATATAAATCAAGATGTTGAATGTATGCTATTTGAAGATTTGAAAGATATAGAAATATATGAGGGAATATGGGCTTGTTCATCGATTTTGCATATAGAAAAAGAAAATTTACCTAATATAATTGTAAAAATGGTTGGTGCGTTAAAAAAGAATGGAATTATATATACTTGTTTTAAAAAGGGCAGTGGATATGAAATTAAAGAAGGGAAATATTATAATTATATAACAAAAGAAGAATTGGAAGAAATATTGAATAAATTAAATTTAAATGTAGATATAATTGATTATTTTGAAACATTACCAAGTACAAATCGACCAGGTACTAATGGAACAATATGGTCTAATTATATTATAAAAAAAATCTAAGATAATGTGAATTTTGTATAAAATGTACTAAGATAGAATTATATTTGTATAAATATATATCATAGTGTTATTGTATGTCAGGAACAAAATAATCTCCTTTTTTGTAATAGGTTAGTTCTATCATAGTAAAATACATATATATAAATGTGAAACCTTGGCTTTGGAATTTTGAATATGATAGATAATAGATATTAAAAATTTTTGGGATAAAAAATACTTTGCGTTAAGTAATTTAATATTTTTGATGAAAAAACGGTAATTTTAACTAATTTTATCATTGACAAACAAACCCAATAATGATATACTTATAGCGTACAATTGGAATTTTAATTATTTCAAATATTTAGAGAGGAAAAGGGGAATGGAAATGGAACAAAAAAATGAGGCAATAATTGAAAAAGATGTTGCAAAAAAGATGAGAAAACCTGGTAGTGACAAAATAATTATTATTTCTATCATAGCAGTAGTTATTATTTTAGCAGGAACTTTATTTGGTGTATTTTATTATAATACAAATCTAAAAAGTGCAATAACATTTGATGGTGGAAAAGTTACTAATTCTGAATTTACTATATATTATAAAGTGTTTGCTCCAATGTTACAATATTATGGATATCCAGAATCTATAATACCAGAACAAATAGCAAATAAAGCAGCACTTGATAAAATACTATTAATGAAAGCTAATGAGTCAGGTGTTACTTTATCTGATGAAGACAAAAAATCAGTTGATGAAATATTCCAAAATGAGGAAACAGTTGAAACTTATGTAAAAGAAGGTATAGACATAAGTAAAATGAAACAGTTATATTATAATGATTATACAATAGAAGCATATATTAATAAAATGAAAGAAGAAGCAAATTCTGACGAAGTTTTAGCGTATATTAAAAATATATATGGTGAAGACGCTGATTATAACGAATATGATACTAGTCATATCTTGTTTAAAACTACTGATAGCTCAACAAATTCAGCTATGACAGATGAACAAAAAGCAGCAGTATATGAAAAAGCACAAGGTATTTTACAAAGGGCTTTAGCTGGTGAGGATTTTGCTACATTAGCAAAGGAAAATTCTGAAGATGGTACTGCTAGTAACGGTGGTCAATATACAATGTATATGGATGGAAATACGTTTACTGAGTATTCTTCAGCAGTAGCAACTTTAAGTGTAGGACAAATTCATCCAACACTTGTTGAATCATCTGCAGGTTACCATATAATAAAATTAAATAATATTGTAGAAAATGGAAGATCTAAAAATTCATCAGAAGTTGAAGATTTTGTAAATGATAAAATTAATGATATGGCAAATGAATATAATGTTAATGTAGATGAAGATGGACTTTCAAAAATTGTAGAACAAATTACAGGAAAAGCAATAGAAAAAGATGATGAACAAAACAGTGATGAAAATAAAACTGAGGATAATACAGAAAATAATGGTGAAACATCTACTGATAATACTTCAACAGAACAAAATTCAGATCAAGGTACAACAGCTGGTGAGTAATAATGGATATTATAGTTAGTAAAACTAATCCAAAAGTTAAATATATAAAATCCCTTAATGAAAAAAAGAATAGATTAAAATATAATTCATATTATTTAGAGGGGATAAAAGTTGTAAATGAAATTTTAGATTTAAAAGAAGCGATAGACATTGTGTTTATCGCTTATTCTAAAACTATACTAGAAAATTTGAATGGTGGTAGACAAATATTAGATAGAATAGATAAGTTTAGAAATGATAAAAATACCAACATAGAATTTGTAGAGTTATCAGATAAAGTATTAGAATATGTAACAGATACAATTACACCACAAGGAATACTTGCAGTGTTAAAAATACCTAAATATGAAGTAGAAGATGTGATTATAGATAATAAAAGTTCTAATATTTTGATACTTGATAAAGTACAAGATTTAGGAAATATAGGTACTATAATTAGAAGTGCAAACGCTTTTTTAGTTAATACAATTATATGTATTAATGGAACAGCAGACGTATATTCACCAAAAGTATTAAGAGCTACTATGGCAGCTATATTAAGGCAGAAAATAGTTTATGTGGCTGGAAATAATATAGAACCTGTATTTGAGACTATAAAAAAAAGTGGAAAGAAAGTAATAGGCACATCTTTAGATACAAATAGATATATAAATGAAATAGATTTAAATGGAAAGTATGCTTTTGTTGTTGGAAATGAGGCAAATGGTGTAAGTAATGAGATATTAGAAATGTGTGATGAGATTGTAAAAATACCAATGTCTAATACAGCAGAATCATTAAATGTAGGTGTAGCTACTGGAATTATATTATATGAAGCTTTTAAAAATAAATAATAGTATTTGTGTTGTAATTTTATATATTTAATTCGACAAAGCTTATCTCCACTATTGTTCAACTCTATTGTTTTTTATTAATTTATTTGGTATAATAAAATCACCATCCGAAAGGAGGTGATATCATTGTATGACGTTATAATTTTTATAGTTGTTTTAATTATTCTTATAAAAGAATTACGTAAAGACAACTAGCTCTAATGACCTGTGTTCGCCCACGGGTCATTATTATTTTATTCATTTTCTTATATCTTATACATAAAAATGAGAAGATAAAATTCGCCTTTTATCTCCTCGATTATCAATGTATAACATTATAATTTTAACTCAATACAAATAGAAGAAAAAAATACAAAGTAACTTACTTCCTATTTGTTATTTACATTATACAATACTTATTTTTATTTGTCAATATTAGTTTACCATAAAACAGGGAAAATTTCATGAATTTCCCCTGACCATAAAAATACTAAAATTTACACTATTGTATATTTTTCTTGAATGTTGTTGTTAAAATAATGTAATATAAATAGAAATGTATTAAGAAGGAGTAAAAAATGGATATAAAGCAAAGTTTAATTTCAAATAATATATGGTGGAATAGTGAAAAAATAAGCGATCAATTTTTACAATCAAGAAAGAGGGAAGAATTTTATAGTATTATAGATAAAATAGAAGAAAAAAGAATTTTAAGTATTATTGGATCTAGTGGAGTTGGAAAATCAACTTTGATTTTCCAAGTAATAAATTATTTGTTAGAAGTAAAAAATATAGATAGTAAAAGAATATTATTTTTTAGTGGCGATGATCCTAGTTTGTTTTTTGATGAAAGCAATAAATTATCAGATATAATAGAATTATATTTTAAAGAAATTTTAATGGAAAGTATGCCAAACTTACATTCAAAAGTATATATTTTCATTGATGAGATTCATTTTATAAAAAACTGGCAAAATTATTTGAAGATTTGTTTTGACAGAAAATATAATATCAAATTTATAGTAACAGGTTCATCATTTATTCATCTATTCAAAGATGCAAATGAATCATTACTTGGAAGAATTGAAAATATATATGTACTGCCATTAACATTTAACCAGTTTTTAAATTTTTATATGACATATTCTTCAAAAAAGGAAGATATTATTTTACCTAAATTTGATATTGATAGTCCAGAAATAAGTTTTAAAAATTTAGAATATATATATTACAACGAAGAGTTAAAATTAATAGTTCAAGATATATTAAATAAGTACATATTGGTAGGTGGATATACAGAATATTTTGAAGAAAAAAATCTTAGCATCTGGCAAAGACACTTAGCAGATGATATTATTACAAGAGGAATTTATAAAGATATACTAATAATGTATAATATAAAAAGTCCTAAAATTTTAGAAAATCTAATGTACTATATTGCAGATAATAATTCTCAAACATTTTCATATAGTGGAATGACTAAAAATTTTGGTATAGATACTGTAACATTAATAAGTTATATAGGTTATTTAAAGCAGGCTTTTTTAATAAATGTATTAGAAAATTATTCTACCAATATTGGCAAAATAATAAGATCAAACAAAAAATTAAGTATATTGGATAATGGAATTTGTAATAGTCTTTTAAAGAAAAAAGAAATTAATTCTAATGAAGCAGGTCATATTATAGAATCTATGGTTGATTTTGATATACGCCTTATATGTGAGAGAGAAAACTATAATGAATATTATTATAGAAATTCTAAAAAAGAGGAAATAGATATAATATTAGATAGAAAAATAGATATTATTCCAATAGAAGTAAAATACACAAACAAAATAGAAAAGTCTGATGTAGCTGTTATAAAAAAATTTGTTGAAAGTAATAAAGATAATAAGATTGGTAAAACAAAATATGGTATTATTATTACAAAAGATATTTATAAAAAAGAGGGTGACATATATTTTATACCATATTGACTTTTTAATTTATAAAATTTGAGTATATAATAAATGCAAATATTAGAAATAGTATCTGCATTTTTCTCATTTAATCTCATACAAAATGAAAATTTTACATATAATTTTATGAGGTAGTTTATATGAGGAATAAATATTTTAAAATTATAGTTAGTAATATTTTAATTTTGTACTTTATAGAAATATGTATACTTAATGTAGGAGTGTTTGCAGCCGAGGATAAGAATTTTTTAGATATATCATCTCTAGCAGCAGTAGTAATAGATTATAATACAGGTAGAGTGTTATATGATAAAAATGCAGATGAACAAAGAAAAATAGCATCTCTTACTAAAGTTATGACATCAATTATGCTTGTAGAAAGTTGTGATATGTCTGAACAAATAGAAGTACCAGCAGATGCAACTTGGATAGGTGGGTCAACAGTTGGATTAAAAAAAGGTGATATGGTAACTGCAAAAAGCTTACTTTATGGAATGTTGCTCCCATCTGGAAATGATTGTGCATATACAGTAGGTTTTCATATTGGTGGGAGTATAGAAAATTTTGCAGTAATGATGACAAATAAAGCAAGAAGTATAGGGGCATTAAATACCAAATTTGCTAATCCACATGGACTTGATAATGAAGAGCATTACTCAACTGCTAAAGACATGGCACTAATTGCTAGATATGCTCTAAATAATAAATATATTAATGAGGCTGTAAATACCAATACGGCTACTATTAATTTTGGTTCATTTTCTAAACTTCTTAAAAATACTAATGCCTTGCTTAGAACTTATGATTATGCAGATGGAGTAAAAACAGGTTTTACAAATGGTGCTAATAGGTGCTTAATTGCATCTGCTACAAAATCTGATAAAAGATTTATCTCTGTAATACTTGGAGCAGAAACTACACAGTTAAGATTTGGTGAGGCTAAAGAATTATTAGAGGCGTGTTTTGCAAAATATAATTATATGGATATATCTAAGTATTTAAACTTTTATATAAAAATACCTGTGTATAAAGGAAATATTAAATATTATGAAAGAAAGATGTCTGATACATTAGTATTGCCACTTACCCAAGAAGAATATGATAGTATATATATAAAACAGGATATTATAGAAAATATAGAACCACCAATGCAAAAGGGAACAAAAATTGGTGATATAAAAGTGTATATTGATGAAGAAATAATTTATGAAAAAGAAGTCTTATTAGAAGAGGACATTTACAAAAAGACAGTATATGATTACATAAAAGAGGGACTTTTAAATATGTTTAAAGAAAGAAGTACACTATAAAATGTAATTTTTGGAAAAAATCATTTTATAATTATATATGTAAAATATATATGTAAAACATTTATGTAGTATTAAAATTTTGGATCTGTTATGGTGCAAAACATTGTAAAAATATGGCTTAAAATATGTAAAAATTTGCCATATTTTTTATTGATTTTTTTTGTCGAAAAGTATTGACATTAATTTTTGGTAATGGTATAATAGCAATTGTTGAAACACAATATATTGTGTTTTGCTAGATGAGTGAATACAAGGGGTGGTATCGTTTTGATTACGATGATAGTAAAAAGAGATGGAAGAAAAGTTCCATTTAATGTAGAAAAAATTGCAAAAGCAATTTACAGAGCTGCAAAATCTATTGGTGGAAAAAACTATGAAGAGGCAACATTACTTGCTGAAAAAGTTTGCCAATATGTAGAGGAGAATATGAAAATAGATTATCCTACTGTTGAACAGGTTCAAGATGCAGTTGAACACGTACTAATAGAAGAGGGAAAAGCATCTACTGCTAAAGCATACATACTGTATAGAGCTGATAGAACAAGGCATAGAGATATGAATTCTGAGATTATGAAAACTTTTGAACAACTTACATTTTCAGATTCTAAAGATAGCAATATTAAAAGAGAAAATGCAAATGTAAATGCTGATACTGCAATGGGAACAATGCTAAAATATGGTAGTGAGGGTGCAAAGAAATTTTATCAGATGTTTGTATTAAAAAAAGAGCATTCTGAAGCTCATTTAAATGGTGATATACATATACATGATTTGGACTTTTTAACACTTACTACAACTTGTTGTCAAATTGACTTGATAAAATTATTTAAAGGTGGCTTTTGTACTGGTGAGGGACATTTAAGAGAACCACAGTCAATAGGAAGCTATGCAGCTTTAGCTGCGATTGCAATTCAGTCAAATCAAAATGATCAACATGGTGGTCAAAGTATTCCTAATTTTGAATATGCTATGTCGCTTGGAGTTAGAAAAACATATAGAAGAGAGCATTTAAATAATTTGATAAAAGCATTAGAACTTCTTGTAGATAGGAAAGATGCCCAAAGCTATGCTAAAAATATTGTTTATGGTATAAAATATAACAAAGATTTAGATGCTACATTAAAAGATACTAACAATTATTTAAGAGAAGAGAGACGTGAATTATTAAAAGATTATGATGAAAAGACTGTAAATAAAATTCAAGAATTTGTAAGAAAGCACACAGAGGAAGAAACAAGAAAAGCTACATACCAAGCAATGGAAGGCTTTATACATAATCTAAATACTATGCATTCTCGTGCTGGTGCACAAGTACCATTTAGTAGTATAAATTATGGTTTAGATACTACTCCTGAGGGTAGAATGGTTATGGAAGAGTTGTTATATGCTACTGAGGCAGGACTTGGAAATGGTGAAACTCCAATTTTCCCAATTCAAATACTTAAAATAAAAGAGGGAATTAACTATAATGTAGGAGATCCAAATTATGATATTTTTAAACTTGCATGTAGAGTTTCTGCTAAAAGATTATTTCCTAATTTCTCATTTATAGATGCACCTTTTAATTTGCAATATTATAGACCTGGTGACTATAATTCTGAAATTTCATATATGGGTTGTAGAACTAGAGTTATGGCAAATAATTATGATAAGACAAGAGAAATTACAAGTGGTAGAGGAAATTTGAGCTTTACATCTATTAATTTACCAAGACTTGGTATATTAGCACATAATGATATTGATAAATTCTTTGAACTCTTAGATGAAAAAATTGATTTAGTAGAAGAACAATTACTTGATAGGTTAGAAATCCAATCTCGTAAAAAAGCAATGAATTATCCATTTTTAATGCAACAAGGTGTATGGTTAGATTCAGAGAAATTAAAACCTAATGATGAAGTAAGAGAAGTGTTAAAACATGGTACTTTAACAGTTGGTTTCATTGGGCTTGCAGAAACTTTGAAAGTTCTTATTGGTGAGCATCATGGTGAAAGCAAAAGAGCGCAGGAACTAGGCTTAAAAATAATTGGACATATGAGAGATAGAGTAGATGAGGCAAGTAAAAAAACAGGACTTAATTTTTCTTTAATTGCAACACCAGCAGAGGGATTATCTGGAAGATTTGTAAAAATGGATAGAAAGAAATTTGGAAAAATTGAAGGAGTAACAGATAGATATTATTATACAAATTCTTTCCATGTGCCAGTATATTACAATATAAATGCTTTTGAAAAGATAAAGAGAGAGGCTCCATATCATAATCTTACTAATGGAGGTCATATTAGTTATGTTGAATTAGATGGTGATCCTACTCAAAATTTAGAAGCATTTGAACAGATTGTAAGATGTATGAAAGAATCTGGTATTGGTTATGGTTCTGTTAACCATCCAGTAGATAGAGATCCAGTTTGTGGATATACAGGAGTAATTGATGGAGTATGTCCTCAGTGTGGAAGACGTGAACATCAAGAATCACAAGTTTTGTTTGAAAGAATAAAAAGAATAACAAAAAATTAATAAGTTAGAGATAAAATATAATTATACATATATGTATATGTAATTTAGGAGGGTATATTATGAAAGTAAATGTAATTGGTGGAGAAATGAGTAATGAGGAAATAGGAAGCTATGTAAAATATATTGGTGAAAAATTTCCTAATAAAGAAATTAGTACTTTAGATTTAAAAGTAGATGGTGGATATGTTGATATGAACTATACATTTGAATCAGAACCATTTGAAAGAATTAGAAGAATAACAGGATATTTAGTTGGTACAGTTGATAGATTTAACGATGGAAAAAGAGCTGAAGAACATGACAGAGTAAAACATGGAATAGAATGTTGTAGCTGTGACTTTTAGGAGATGAAAAATTTTGGAAGATTCTATTAGAATAGCAGGAGTTGTAAAAGAATCTATTGTCGATGGACCAGGACTTAGATACGTAGTTTTTACACAAGGTTGCCCTCATAATTGTGAGGGCTGTCATAATCCTCAAACGCATGATTTTAATAGTGGCAAGATTGTAAATATAGATAAAATTATAGAAGATTTTGGAAAAGATCCACTATTAAGAGGCATTACTATTAGTGGAGGAGAGCCTTTTGTTCAAGCAAAACAGGTTGCAAATCTTATATCAAAAATTGATACTAATAAATATGATGTTATGGTATATACTGGATATACTTATGAAAAACTAATTTCTAGCGCTAATGAAAATAACAGATTTATGGAACTTTTGGAAGTAACAGATATATTAATTGATGGAAAGTTTGATATGAATTTAAAAGATGATTTAATTCCATTTAGGGGAAGTTCTAATCAAAGGGCAATAGATGTAAAAAAGAGTTTAAAGCAGCAGGAAGTCATATTATATGAATTTTAAATTGAGGGGTAGTATATGCATTGTATAAAATGTGGTTGTGAGGAAAGCAAAGTTGTAGATTCTAGAGCTATTGAAGATGGTAATGCAATTAGAAGAAGAAGAGAATGTATAAATTGCAAAAATAGATTTACGACTTATGAGAAAATTGAATATGTGCCAGTGGTCGTAATAAAGAAAAATGGGCTTAGAGAGCAGTTTGATAGAGAAAAAGTTTTAAATGGTATTATAAAAGCTTGTGAAAAAAGACCAGTTTCGATGGACGATATTCAAAAAGCCGTTAATGATATTGAGATGGAAGTAAATAATTCTATGAATAAGGAAATTGAGGCGCAAAAAATAGGAGATATGGTTATAGAAAAAATAAAAAAATTAGATGAAATAGCCTATGTCAGATTTGCTTCAGTGTATAGGCAATTTAAGGATATTAATGAGTTTAAGTCCGAATTAAATAAACTTTTAAATGCTAAGTAAAGCTTTTAGGTTTATATTATTAATTATTACAAAAAATATAGAGTAAAAAATGTTGTTAAAAGACGGAATAATATCCGTTTTTTTTGTATTTAGTTATAGTATAATTTTATAAAAAATACTAAATTGTTGTTTATTATATAATGTTATATATTAATATTTACATAATTATTGATTTTATTTATACTATTTGTTATAATATTAATATATAAAAATGTTATTTGGTTTAATAAAAAGGTAGTAATATTTGAGGTATTTAATTTTAAAGTAAGATAATATACAAAAAAGGAGTAATTATATGAAGACAATTTTAAAATTAATTATGTCAATTATAGCAATAGTTATAATTTCATTTCTTGCACTAAAACTATCTAAATATATTTTTTTGGTAGCGTATGAACTGCAAAAAATATGAAGGAAATACAATATCATAAACTGAAAAATAGTTGGGTCTGTAAAAAAGTAAAAAATCATTGAATTTACATATGTATTTTCAATGATTTTTATCCTTATAATTTACAATAGTATGACTTTTTTACAGCACTAGCTGCTTTTTATACATTTATTATATATACATTAAACATTTTTTTCAAATAATCTAATATAGAGGATTTTGGAATCTCCTGTTCTATTACAAGATTGCTAGAGCCAATCGTTTCTCCAGTAGCCTTATTTATAATATCTATTGTGCCTACAACTTGATTTTTTGTAATAGGCGCTATTAAATCTTGATTATAGTATACGTTTTGTGTAACATCAACGTTTGTACCTTTTTGTAATAGTGCTGTTATATTATTTTCAACAACTATATTTGTACTAGTATTTACATTTTTATTTACTTTTATATTTTCTATAATTGTACCTTTTTCACATAGGCTTTTTGTTTCATAGTTTGCAAATGCATAGTCTAGTAGCTGTCTAGTTTCCTGTAATCTAATATCTGATGATGGTGCTTTCATTATAACAGATATAAATGTTGTGTTGTTTCTAGTTGCTGTGGCTGATAAGTTAAACAGTGCAAGGGAAGTAGAACCTGTTTTTAGACCAGTAGCACCCTCATAATACCTTATTAATTTATTTGTACTTGATAATGCAAAAGTACCATTTCTTAGTGTATCCATCCAGATTGATGTATATTTTAAAATATCAGGATGTTTTAGTATAAGTTCACGTGACATTATTGCTATATCTTTTGCAGTTGTATAATGATTATCTTCATCAATTCCATGTGAATTCATAAAATGTGTATTTTCCATTCCAAGCTCTTTTGCTTTTTCATTCATCATGCTTACAAAATTACTCTCGGATCCACCAATCATTTCTGCAATAGCTACTGTTACATCGTTTGCACTAACGACACAAATTGCTTTTAGAGCTTCGTCAATAGTAAGAGTTTCACCTTCCTTAAACCAAATTTGAGATCCACCCATTTGTGATGCATTTGCACTGCAAGTTACTTTGTCTGTGTATGCGATATTTCCACTATCAATATGTTCCATTAGTATAAGTAAAGTCATTACTTTTGTAACAGAGGCTGGTAATAGTTTTTCGTTTTCGTTATTAGCATATATAACTGTTCCAGTTGAAGCTTCCATTAGTATTTGTGCTTCTGATTGAAAGGAGAATTCGGGTGTTGCAATTGCGGATATACTTGACTCATCTGTTTTATCTGTTGAATTAGATATTATGGAATTTGAGTCCTCTTTACCAGGATAAAATATATAACTGCTAGCATATATACTAGTGTATATGAATGTTAAAGAAATTAAATATAGCACTGCTACTACGTATTTTCTTTTAAAAAAAATTTTTAACATAAAATCACCTTTTTTACTTGTTACATTATATTTTAAATTATAATTTTTATGTATTACCTTGTCGTTTATTTTAAAAAAAGCGAAAAATATTATAATAATTTTTATATATAAAAATAAAGTGTTAAAAAAATGAGTTATTTTTTTATATAAAAATAACTTGACAAGTGTGTATAATAATTATATAATATAAACGGTGATAAAAGTGTTAAAAAGAGAATTATATTTAGAAAAAATACGTGAGTTTTATGATAGTGATTTAGTAAAAATTTTAGTAGGAATACGAAGATGTGGAAAGTCAGTAATTTTAGAACAAATTATTGATGAATTGAAAAATAGAGGAGTAGATGAAAAACATATTATATATGTAAATTTTGAATTTATTGAATTTGAAAGTTTAACTAAATATCAAGAATTAAACAAGTATGTAAAGAGTAGAATGCAAGATGGAAATCTATATTATTTATTTTTTGATGAAATTCAAAATGTAGAAAATTTTGAAAAGGTTATAAATTCCTTAAGGGCATCTAAAAAGGTAAGTATATTTATTACAGGTTCGAATAGTCGCTTGTTGTCAGAGGAATTATCTACTATACTGTCAGGAAGATATGTAAGTTTTAAGATAAATCCGCTATCATATAAAGAAGTATTGAGTTTGCAAGGAAGTAAAGAATCAACAGAGGAAATGTTTGAAAATTATATGAAATGGGGCGGGCTTCCTAATAGATTTGAATTTAAAAAGGAAGAATCAATAAAAAATTATCTTTATGGTGTTTTTGATTCTATTATATTAAGAGATGTTGTTGAAAGATTAAAAATAAGAGATACTATTTTATTTAATTTAATTTTGCAATATATAATAGATACAATTGGAAGAGAGTTTTCGGCAGAAAATATTATCAATTTTTTAAAAAATGAGGGAAGAGAGGTTTCTACACTTACTATATATTCATATATAGATGCGCTTTGTAAAGCGTTGTTAATTAGAAAAGTATATAGGTATGATATACATGGTAGAGCAATTTTAAAAACATTAAATAAATATTATGTTACAGATTTGGGAATTGCACAGATAAAAAATAATAAAATAGAAATGAATAAATCATATGTTATTGAAAATATTGTATATAATGAACTTATTATAAAAGGATATGACGTATATACAGGTAAAACTAAAAAAGGTGAAATTGATTTTGTTGCTACAAAACCTAATAAAAAAATATATGTTCAAGTAGCTTTTTGCATTTCAAATGAAAGTACTAAAAATAGAGAATTTGGAGCATATGATGTGATAAATGATAATTATCCTAAATATGTAATTACATTAGATAAGTTGGATTATGAATATAATGGTATAAAGCATGTTAATTTAATAGACTTTTTGCTAGATGATAATTTTTAGAATATTTAGTAAATTAAATTTATTGCAATTATTAAAATTGTAAATAAAAAATTAAAAATTAGTAGAAAAGTAAAATATAATGTGCTATACTTATACTAATTATAAAAGGAGATAATTATGTTAGAGAAAGAAATAAAAATATTAAATTATATAATTATTTGTATTGATGAATTTGCAAAGCAAAAAGATATAAAGAGAAGTGAGGCATACAATTATTTAAAGAAATATAAAGGATTAGAATTTTTAAATGAATGCTATGAGGCAGAGCATACGGTTAGTTTAAATGATGCAATTGAAGATTTAATACAAATATGCAAGGGAAATGGAGGTATTATACAATGATTTTATATCATGGCTCAAATGTAAAAATAGATAAAGTGGATTTAAACAAGTGTAAAAAGTTTAAGGATTTTCGAACAAGGCTTTTATTGCACTACAATTAGACAACAAGCTGAGTTTATGTCAGTAAGAACAACAAGAAGATTAAGAACAGGAAAACCGTTTGTTAATGTCTTTGAATTAGATGAAAATATATTTAAAGATAGTGATATTAGAATAAAAAAATTTAAAAGTATGCCATCAGAAGAATGGGCACAGTTTATTTTAAATAATAGAAATAGAAAGTTTAAATATATAGATAATTTAGAATGTAATATTGATAATAAATATGATGTTGTAATAGGTCCTGTTGCAGATGATGATATTGTTGCGTTGCTGTGGCAAGTAAATGATTCATTATCTACAGTATCAGAGATTGTGAATAAACTTAAATTTAAAGAATTAACTGACCAGTACTCATTTCATACAGAAAGAGCATTAAGATATTTAAGGAGAGTGTAGAGATATGATTTTAGATGGATTAAATTATTTAGTAACAAGAAGTACTCAAGAAATAGTAAGGTATTTAATTGAAGATAATAATATAACTATAGAAGATGCATTGGATATAGTATATAATTCTCAAACATTTGATTTACTTTGTGATTTAGGAACGCACTTGTATTATGAGTCACCTGCATATGTTTACGAAATGTTAAAAGAGGAAATAAACCAAAAACAAAAATAAACTTTATAATGGAATTATTGATTTATTTAACGAAATTTATAGCTAAAACTATGTTTTTTCATTGTGTAGTTTTTTCATGTTATTATTTTGATTTGTTTTACGTATAAAAATGCTTGCAATGCTTAAAAATATGTAGTAAAATAGTATCAAAAGGGGGAAAAATAATTTATGGGATTAAAAGAGTATTTAGAAACTAAAAAAATAAATGAAGAAGAAATAATGAAAAAATACTTGAATGAAGAGTTACAGGATACACCTAGTAAAAATGAAATATCTAAAAAACTCTTTTATCAAGAGATAGCAACAGACGAAATACTCGCAAAGTATAATGAAAAAGGTAATTTTCAAGCAGAGCTAATTGAGAGTATAAAACCATCATTTATAGAAAAGTTGGATAAGAAATTAAAGGAGCAGGAACAAAATAATGCTGATAAACGTAAGAATGATACTTCTTTAGATGGTGAAGAGAAACAATTAGATGAAAAAGTTGAGGAAAAAGTATCTGAGCTAAATAAAGAGGGAACTCATGTCGATGAAGGTAAAAAACGAGAGATAAAAGAAAAATTAGAAACTGATCGTGATGAAAATGGAGAAATTGATGAAGAACAAGTGGATAAAGATATAAGAGCTATAGTTTATGAAGCAACTCTTAAAGAATATCATAAATTAAGACAAGATTTATATTATGGACATGATGGTCAGATAAAAAGTGGAAGTTTTGCTGTTGGCGATAGAGCAGGAAATAAACTATTGTTATATGAGAAGTATTTAAGGAAACTTGATGTAAATTATAGGGCAAAAAACGGTTGCTTTATTGGACAGGATAATGAAGATGTAAAAGAAGTTGAAAATAATCTTGAATTAAGAGGTGCAAAAGCACAAAATATTGTAAATACTAAGGCAAATGAAAATATGGCAAGAATTAATGAATTAAAGGAGGCTATTGAAGAAATAGCAGAAAATATGGCATTTATGAGTCAAAATGCTAAGAATTATGATACTCAAGAATTTGACAAAAAAATGGATTCCTTGCAACAGCAGTATACTGATAAATCTATTGAGCTTGATAGTATATCACCAAGTTTAAAACAAATGCATGATGAAATAACTCAGGCTGAAAATTTAGATAGAGCAAGAGATGTTAGTGGAGTTTCATACTATGACAAAATTCAAGATAGAAAAACAGGAAATGCTAGAGGAGTAGCTATTGAAAAGAATAGTGAAAAGGTAGAAGATAAGGTAAGAGATAGCGTACATGAAAATTATCATGACAATGTAAAGACTAATTTAGATGTAGCAGATGCACTTATGAATGAGTTTGATGAAATTGTCGATAAAGATGCTGTAAAGGCTGCTGAGATATTGCAAAGTGCAAAACAACTTACTAATATGGAAAATAGTGATGAAGATATAAAGCTTAGTAGTAAAAAAGGTAATCATGATGAAGTAGATGAAAAAAAATCTAGTAATGATGATAAATTTTCTGCTTTTAGCGTGCAAGCTGAATGTGTAAGAGCTGTAAAAAGCGAAGATGAAATTTTAAATATCGATGTAAACGAATTAAAATCACAAGCTGCACAGGTAAGGGAAAATATAAGCCAAAAAAGAAGTGAGTATGATAAGATAAGATAGAAAAGGGGAGATAATATGAGTTTAACAACAACAAAGGAAATGTTTGAAAAAGCTGCAAAGGGAGGATACGCAATAGGTGCATTTAATGTAAATAATATGGAAATTATACAAGGAATTGTAGAGGCTGCAAGTGAGACAAATTCACCTGTTATTTTACAAGTTTCAGCAGGTGCTAGAAAGTATGCTAATCCAATTTATTTGAAAAAATTAGTGGAAGCTGCTATTGAGTGCAATAAAGAGGCGGGCAAGGATATACCAATAGCACTACATTTAGATCATGGTGCAGATTTTGAAATTTGTAAGGATTGTATTGATAATGGTTTTACTTCAGTAATGATTGATGGTTCTAAATATGATTTTGAGGAAAATGTAGCATTAACTAAAAAGGTAGTAGAATATGCGCATCCTAGAGGTATAACTGTTGAGGCAGAACTTGGAAAACTTGCAGGTGTTGAAGATGATGTTAATGTATCTGATGATGATGCTATGTATACAGATCCAGATCAAGCAATAGAATTTGTAAAAAGAACTGGTTGTGATTCGCTTGCAATTGCAATAGGTACTAGTCATGGTGCATATAAATTTAAAGGTGAACCAAAGCTTAGATTTGACATATTAGAAAAAGTGTCAGCAGGTCTACCAGATGGTTATCCGATTGTTTTGCATGGCGCATCTTCTGTACCACAAGAATTCGTTAATATGTGTAATGAATATGGTGGAAATATACCAGGAGCAAAAGGCGTTACTGAAGAACTTCTTGCAAAGGCTGCAAAAATGTCTGTTTGTAAAATTAATATAGATAGTGATATTCGTTTGGCAATGACTGCTAATATTCGTGAATGTTTTTCAAAAAGTCCAGAAGTATTTGATCCTAGAATATACTTAGGTCAGGCAAGAATTGCGGTAAAAGATATGGTTAAACATAAAATAATTAATGTATTAGGAAGTAATGATAAGGCATAGGAGGAAAAATTTATGAGGTATGAATTTGTGCCACAAAATGTCTGTTCAAGGAAAATTACAGTAGATGTTGATGGCGATGTTATAAAAAATGTAAGATTTGAAGGTGGTTGCCCTGGCAATACAGTTGGTCTTTGTAATATGATAGAGGGAATGAACATAAAAGATGTAATAAAAAAATTAAAGGGAATTCCGTGTAAAGGAAAAAATACTTCTTGTCCTGATCAATTAGCTAAGGCATTGGAGAAAATAATTGAAAATTAAGTTTTAAAATATGAAGATATTAGTTTAAAAAGAGAGAGAATTTGAAGTGAAATTCGTTTATTTTTCATTAAGGTTCTATTCTCTTTTTTTGTCAAAATTATCTAAAAATAATTAAAAAAAGAAAAGTTATGCGGATAATTTGGTTAAACATAAATAAATGAAAATATGAAAATAAGTTTTGTGCATATTGTATTTATAATAAAATAAAGGTATAGAAAAAGCGGAAAAATAAAAATATACATATTTCTGTACTTTTAATAATTTAAATATGATAAAAATGCTTTTAGATTTAGTGATAGTGTTATATTTAGTAAGAATATTAATGATTATTTTGTGTAATAAAAATATATGTTTATGATAAAATAAAAGTACAGAAAAAGTGGAAAGTAAAAGTACACA
>CAOKPF010000002.1 GCA_948470565.1 uncultured Clostridium sp. | reverse complement strand
ATTTTTAATGCTTGCAAAGATTTTTTATTAAAAAAAGTGTTTAAGACCCGTGCTTGCAAAGATTTTTTATTAAAAAAAGTGTTTAAGACCCGAAAAATTATACAAATCATAAAAAAGTATTGACATTCAAAGAATAGTATTATATAATATCATTAAAGTAATTTAGTAGTAAATTTATTAATTTGCTTTAAATGGTTTTGAATAAAAGGAGGTGACTCCAATGTTTGTTGCTAATAACTTAGTTTCTTGGAGGTGATCCTTTTATCTGGTTTAGCTCCTACCATAAGGAGTTAATGAGTTACATTTGTTTTTCTTCTTCCTTAATGACCCCTCAATCTGTATTTTAGATTGGGGGGTTATTTTAATCTTCATTAGTTATTTCAAATATTTGTTCAGGTAATTGTTCAGAATTTTCTGGAATTGGTAAGGCTTCGACATTTTTAAGTTTTCTTTCTATTGTTCTGGTTTTTTTACTAGCTTGCTCCATTGTAGATGAAATTTCAAGTAATTTTTTATTAGTTTTATCAAGTATATCTCCAAACTTTGAAAATTCAGTTTTAACTATTCCTAGTAGTTGCCAAACTTCACTAGTTCGTTTTTCTATTGCAAGAGTTTTAAATCCCATTTGTAAGCTATTTAATAATGCAACAAATGTAGTAGGTCCTGAAACTACAATTCTGTATTTTTGCGATATAAATTCACATAAACCTGTATTTTTTAGGACTTCACAATATAGACTCTCAGTTGGTAAAAACATGATACCAAAATCAGTTGTAAATGGTGGTTCTATATATTTTTCATATATATCCTTTGCAAATAGTTTTATAGAATTTTCAAGTTTTTTGCTAGCTTCTTGTGTAGCATTAATGTCACCTAGCTCAGATGCGTCGACTAGTCTAGAATAATCTTCAATAGGAAACTTAGAATCTACAGGAAGCCAGATATATTCATTATCATTTCTACCTGGAAGTTTTATAGCAAATTCAACTAAATCGTTAGATTTTGGTTTTGTTTTTACATTGCAATCATATTGCTCTTTTGTTAAAAATTGTTCTAATATATTTCCAAGTTGTATTTCACCCCAATAACCTCTTGATTTTACATTAGTAAATACTTTCTTTAAATCGCCTACGCCTTGAGCTAAGGTTTGCATTTCGCCTAAACCTTTGTAAACTGATTCAAGTCTATCATTTACAATTTTAAAAGATTCGCCAAGTCTTTGTTCAAGTGTACCTTGTAATTTTTCATCAACTGTAATACGCATTTTTTCAAGTTTATCTTCGTTGCCTTTTTGCATTTTTTCAAGTTTGTCTTCAACAGTCATACGAATTTTTTCAAGTTTATCTTCAATATTTTTCTTTGTTGTTTCAAGTTTTACTTCGTTTAGTGTTGTTAAATTTGCAAGTTGTGTTTGCTGGGTATTAGCATTTTCATTTATTTTGTTGCCTAACGTTCTTGCTAATTCCTCTCGAGTTTGCATAAGCATCATAGAAAGTTCTTTTCTAATAGCATTAAATTCATCAAGAAATTCTTTAGATTCCTTAGATGATTTATTTGTAATTATAATAGTTATAAGTGTTATAGTTATAAGTATTATTAGTATAATAAGTAAAATGGTTGTAAGTTCCATATAATCTCTCCTCTCAAAGAATATTATATCAATAGAACTTATGTTTGTCAATTAAAATATATAATTTTTGTAATTATACTTGAAAAAAAAACAAAGTTATAGTAATATATATTAGTAAAATAGATTGGTATAAATAAAAGAAAGGAGTATGTGATATATTTATAATATTATTTAGATATATCATTTAATTAATTATGAAAGCAATAGATTTAAGAAATAAATATTTAAGATATTTTAAAAGTAAAAATCATAATATAATAAGTGGAGCACCGCTTATTCCTGAAAATGATCCAACAGTGCTATTTACAACTGCTGGTATGCATCCATTAGTTCCATATCTTGCTGGTGAAAAACATCCATCTGGTACAAGGCTTACAGATTATCAAAAGTGTCTAAGAACTGATGATATAGATGTAGTAGGAGACAGTAGTCATTTAACATTTTATGAGATGCTTGGAAACTGGTCTTTAGGTGATTATTTTAAACAAGATTCTATTAAATATAGTTATGAATTTTTAGAAAAGGAACTTGGCATTGATATGTCAAAAATATCAGTTACTTGTTTTGAAGGAGATGATAATGCACCAAGAGATTTAGAAGCTGCAAAAATTTGGAAAGAATGTGGTATACCAGAGGATAAAATATATTTTTATCCAGCTAAGGAAAATTGGTGGGGACCAGCAGGTCAAACAGGTCCATGTGGTCCAGATACTGAAATATTTTTTGATACTGGTAAGGAAAAATGTTGTGATAATTGTGAACCTAGATGTGATTGTGGTAAATATGTTGAGATATGGAATAATGTTTTTATGCAGTATAACAAAAAAGAGGATGGAACTTATGAACCATTAAAACAAAAAAATGTAGATACTGGTATGGGACTTGAAAGAATGACATTTTTATTACAAGGTAAGAATAATGTTTTTGAAACAGAGATTTTCAAACCTGTAATAGATAAGCTAAATGAAAGTTCAAATATGCCAAATGATAAATCGGTTAGGATAATTGCGGATCATATAAGGGCTGCACTATTTTTGATTTGTGATAGTGTTGTACCTAGTAATATTGGTCAGGGGTATATTTTAAGAAGACTTATTCGTAGAGCAATTAGACATATGAGAAAAATAGAATTTGATATAAATAATATAGATGTTATAATAGATATGTTTATAAAAAATTTGAATGAAATGTATCCTGAGCTTACTAAAAATAGGGATAATATATTAATAGAAATAACTAAAGAGAAAAATAAATTTTTGTGTACTTTAGAAAAAGGAGAAAAGGAATTTGTAAAGATTACAAATAAATTAAGAGAGCAAGATGTTTATGTTATACCTGGCAAGACTCTATTTAGATTATACGATACTTATGGTTTTCCACCAGAAGTAACATTAGAATTTGCCAAAGAAATTAATTTTGGAGCAGATATGGAGGGATTTGATAAATGTTTTAGAGAGCATCAAGAAAAATCGCGTCAAAATGAAAAGGGAACTTTTAAAGGTGGACTTGCTGACAATAGTGAAATAACAACTGCATATCATACAGCAACCCATTTGGTAAATGAAGCGTTAAAAAGAGTACTAGGTGAGCATATAATGCAAAAAGGTTCTAATATAACTGCTGAGAGAATGAGATTTGATTTTCCAAATCCAAGTAAAGTTAGTAGAGAAGATTTAGATAAAGTAGAAAATCTTGTAAATGAGCAAATTGATAATAATTTAGAGGTTACTTGTGAGGAAATGTCATTAGATGAAGCAAGGATAAGTGGCGCTAAGGGAGTATTTAATAGTAAATATGGAGAGAAAGTTAAAGTCTATTCAATAGGTGATTTTTCAAAGGAGATTTGTGGTGGACCACATGTGGATAATACATCTAAATTAAGACATATAAAAATTATAAAAGAAGAGGCAGTGTCTAGTGGAGTTAGAAGAATAAAAGCAATATTTGTGGAGGATAATAAATAATATGGAAGAGTGTTTATTTTGTAAAATTATAAAAGGTGATATACCATGTAGTAAGGTATATGAAGATGAATATATTTTGGCATTTAATGATATAAATCCTGTTGCACCAGTACATGTATTAATTGTACCTAAATTACATATAAAAGACTGTAATTATGTATCTGAAGAAAATATTTTGTATATAAGTAAAATGAATTTAGCAATAAAGGAAGTTGCAAAGATATGTGGTGTAAAAGATACAGGTTATAGAATAGTATGTAATACTGGAAATGATGGAGGACAGGAAGTTCCTCATATACATTATCATTTACTTGGTGGAAAGAAATTATAATATACAATAAATATTAAATTAATAATACCAATAGTTTGAGATATAAATTAGCTATTGGTATTTATTTGTTCATTTTTGCTAAAAGTAGGAATAAAAATTTGTATAAAATCTATTCATAAAATATCTTTTGTTAATTATAATTGTATAAAGAGGTATATTATGGATACATGGATTATAGATTTAATTGCTAATTTAGGTTATTTTGGGCTGTTTCTTGGTATGATACTTGAAGCAGTTATTATAATTATCCCAAGTGAACTTATTCTTGCTACTGGTGGTATTTTGGCAGCAAATGGTATTTTTTCATTTTGGGGAGCATTTATTACAGGGATTATTGGAAGTGTATTTTGTGCAATAGTTATATATAGTATGGGATATTTTGGTGGAAGAACCTTTATTGAAAAGTATGGAAAATATTTTTTTATGAAAAATAAAGATATAGAAAAATCTGATAATTGGTTTTTAAAGTATGGAATGATTTCTGCTCTTATAGGCAGAAATTTACCTATTATTCGTACATTTATATCTTTACCAATAGGGATTAAGAGATTAAGTCTTATTAAATTTGTAATATATACTACGATTGGTTCTATTCCTTGGACATTTTTATTTGTATATGCAGGTTATTATTTAGGTGATAACTGGACTATAATTTTAGAATATGTAAATGTATTAAAGATGCCTATTATTATTGGGATAATAATATTTATTATATATAAAATCTTAAAAAAAAGAGTAATTGTAATAAGTAAAAATATGCTAGAAAAGCAGTAAAATTGTAAAAATTTGCTAAATTTTGTAAAAATATTGATCTTTTGATGTTATAAGCTTGATATTTCTTGGAATGTGTTTACCAGAAAAAGAGTGAGAAGATAATATACCAGTTGTTGTATTATCTCCAGAGTATATTTCACATGACTATATTGAGCAGGTATATTTAAGACAAATGTTAGTAAAGTATGATATGTTTACCAAAATTATTAAATTTAGTATAATTTAATATTACTAAATAAGGGGGCTGTAAAAAATCATTGAATTTACATATGTATTTTCAATGATTTTTATTATTATAATTTACAATAATATGACTTTTTTTACAGCCCCTTTTGTATTTTTTAGTAATAAAGCTACTACAAAATATGAAATTTTTTAATATTATATTTTGCGTTGTATATAATTGGTAACTGAATTATAAATAAAAGGTATCTAAGCATTATTAGATACCCTTCGTCAGTATGTAATATGTGCTAAATTAGCAACAGCAACAACATAACACAATTATAATAAGAACAATCCATATACAGCAACAGTTTCCACCGAAAAATCCGCTTCCACTATTACATCCGCAACCACATCCGCATCCGCAATTGTTATTGCATCCACATCCGCATCCGCAACCACATCTTTCATCTATCATCTTAAATTCACCCCTTTGCAAATTTAATCTCCTAAAAAGGAGTTGAACTTTCTAACTCAAAAAAAGTATTAAAGTTCAATGGTGTAGATAAATTACTTTTGTTACTACATCTAAATAATATAACTACTAATAGAACAAACCATATAGGTGAATTGTCTTTGCACATATATAACACATCCTTGATAAGTTTGATAGCTTTTATCTATCTAACTTAATATACTATATTCATGTAGTTAAAAATTGTTACAGGTAAAAAATATTTTCTAATAATAATTGATATAAAAATAAGAAATATTGGATTTGACAAATATAAGTAATTTTGTTATAATAAAATCACTATAATATGTATTATTAATTAAATAATTAAATAAAGGAGGATTTTTTTATGGTTATAAAATATGTATCAGAAATTATAATTTTTTCTATAATTGCAGTACTGTTACTAATATATATTTTTGCATATACTAGAGTAGATATTTATAAATTAAAGCTAAAAAATTTTTTAGATAAGTTTCGGTATTATCCTAAAAAATCAGGGAAAATATATGATACACAGTATATATCAGGTGGAATGCAATTAAACAATGATGAAAATACAATTGATTCTTACCAAAGAGCAATAGATATTGGTATGGGTATATTAGTTCCTGTAAGGGTTACACAAGATAGAGTATTTTTTTGTTTTAATGACAGGTATACAGATAGAATTTTGAGTACTCCAGGTAAATTTTCTAATAAAACATCAAATAATATACGAAAATTTAAAATACTAGATAGTAAGAAAAGAGTGCTTATGTTAAAAGAAGCATTAAAATTTATTAATGGAAGAGTTCCTATTATACTTGAAATAAAAGAGATAATAGGTAAGAGTGATAAATTGGCTTTGTATAAAATAATTGAAGAGTATAGAAAATATGGACAAGTATATATTTTATGTCCAAATTTAAATAACTATTTTTGTATTAAAAAGTTTTTTCCTAAACTAACATTTTTTAAATACAATATATTTAGAAAGGAAATAAAGATATTATATGATAAAAAATCAAGTTCTATAACAAGAGCGTATGATGCGCTTAAATTTAAGAATATTGTTATGGCACTAGAAGAAGATAAAGTGTTTAAGAATATAACAGATAAATTTTGGTATATTATAAATAGGTATCGTACACGTATAGATGAAAATGATAAATTACTTAGTATACCAATAGCACATAGAGCAATAGTTGACAAAAGGTATAAAGAACATTCAGTTGAATCTATAAAGCAATGTATAGAGTATGGTTGCATTGCTGAAATTGATGTTAGCTGGTATGATAAATCAAAAGAGGCACGGTGTTATCATAGTGATAAATTTAGTAGCACTATAATTGGCCAGCCCACTTCGTGTGCTGAAAAAATTCAAATTGAAAATGTACCAAGTTTAAAGAGTGTATTAGAAACTATAAATAGAAAAGATGCTGTGTTAATTTTGGATATAAAAGATGCACATTATCTTGATAGAAAATTAGAAAAGGCTATGATACATGAGTTAGCCGAATTTAAAGGCGAAGTATATATTCAAAGCTTTAATCCATTTGTGGTAAGATGGTTTTTTGAAAATTATCCAAAATACAAAAGAGGTATAGTTTGTAATAGTTTATCTAATATGAAAAAAGTGTTACCGCAAGTTGGTAGAATATCTCTTAATGCTTTCCTTTCATCATATGGAAAACCAGATTATATTGTATATGATTTTGGTAATTTGTTTGATATTTTTTCTGCATTAAATAATACAATAGGGTTGCCTGTATTAATATATGCTCCAAAAAGTGAAAGTGAATTAAGTAAATACAAAGGATATTATTATAATTTTATTGGAGAAAATTATTGTAATAAAAAAGATTGGGAAAATACTTTAAAATATGAAGATGGTAAGATAAAGTTAAAAGACACCAATTAAAAAAAGTCGTGTAGTAATTTTCTACACGGCTTAAGTTTTATTTGGAAGAGCACTATCAATTATTCCATAAATTGCAGCTGCTATTAAACTGCTTACTATTGATATATAGTAGCCATCTACAAAAAATTGAGTTATGTAGATAATCATAGCAGCAGATGTAAAACCGACTAATCCACGGCCAAGTGGTATATCATGTATACCAGTGATAATAGACATTAAATAATCTAAAATAATTATTGTAATGCTACTAAGAATTAATATAGGAAATGATGAAATATTAAAATTTGGTGTAAAATATACGGTAATTGCAAAAATTGATATAGATCCTATAAATCTAATTATCATTTGAGATATTCTTAAACCATCTGAAACATTTTGATAATTTTGAGTATTTTCCATGTTTCCTCCTTATAACTATTTTTTAATATTATTTGTATATTTTTGTTAATTATGCAAAAAATAATTTTAGGTGATAAAAATGTTAATCGTATTTTTAAGAGCAATAATACTGTATGCAGTAGTATTTATAGTAATAAGACTTATGGGAAAAAAGGAATTATCAAAGGTTCAACCATTTGAACTTGCTATAATAATATTAATATCTGATCTTGCATCAGCTCCTATGTCATCTCGTGGAATTACAATATTTGATGGAATAATACCAATAATTACATTACTTATAACATATGCAATTTTTACACTTCTTGCTCAGTCTAGTAATAAGATACAAGATGCAATGTGTGGAACACTATCTTTAATAATAAAAGATGGGCAGATTATAGAAGATGAATTTTCTAAACAAAATTATACATTACCAGATTTAATGTCACAGCTTAGAGAACATGATATATTTAAAATACAGGATGTAAAATATGCAATGATAGAAACTAATGGAAATTTGAGTGTAATAAAAAATTGTGATAATATTAATTCGTTGCCACTAAATGTTGTGGAAGATGGAAAAGTATCAGAAGTAAATATGAAACTTTTAGGAATGTCTTTAGAAGATTTGGATAAACATCTAAAAAATAATAATTTAGATATGGAAAATATATTAGTTGCTACAATGGACGAAGATAATGAATTTATATATCAGTTAAAAAAAGCAGAGGTGAAAAAATGAAACAGTGGATTATATTAATTTTATCGTTTGTAATAGTTATAGCTTCTGGCTTATGGGAAATTAAGTATTTAGAAGATACATCAAGGTATGCACTAACAGATATAAATTATTCTAGAAATTTGATACAAAATTCAAACTTTGACATGGCAAAAGAGCAAGTAAATGATATATCTAATACTTGGGATAATATAAAAACTGTATGGTCTATTTTTGTTGATCATGAAGAAATTGGTTCTATTGAAGAGGGAATTACCACATATAAAAGTTATGTTGAATTAGAGGCTAGTGATGAGGCTATTGCTGCTGCAAATGAATTGGAAAGAATTTTTAAGCATGTTGTAGATAAGCAAAAACTACATGTTGGTAATATAATATAACATAAGAGTATAAAATTCATAGTTGCAATAATAAATTTTTTAGGAAATAAATGTATATGTTTATTTCCTACTTTTCATTTTTGTAGTTTCTATTTTAAATAATTTTTGTAAAAAATACTGATAAAAGTAGTATTTAATGATATTATTATATAATAAATTTTTGAGTAATGTATGGACTGTGCAATCAACACTATAAAAACCTTATAAGTCAATAATTAGTTTACAGTTTTAAGGGACTACTTATGTATTCTTCAAATAACTGCACTTGTACTGTTTAATATACTGATGTAATCTGTAACTTAAAGAAGTCTACACTCACTTCACGTGCTTTATAGTGTATTCCTTAAGGTATTATATAACAAAAATACTATAAACTCGAGACGTTTATTTCTATGTGTGCCTTTGAGCGAAGCGAGAAAGGAATGAATTATTGTATTAGAGAAATATTTGTATAAATTAGAAAAATGAAAAAGATAAATATAAAAATGGGTTTGAAATACTATTTAGAATATTGTATTTGTAATTTCTTTGTATAAACAATTATACAAAATGTCTGAAAAAATAAAAGAGAAGATAGTATAATAAAAATATACAAAAAGAGTAATAGAGTACATAAAAACTTTCTACAAAAGAGTTTACGATTATATATTAAATATACTACAACTTTTCTAAGACTTTTTATTTATTTTTTAAATGGACATATAGCAATATTAATTAAAAATTTTAAAAATAATTGTAAAATATATATTTGTATGATATAGTATATATAAAGGAAGTAGTAATTTGGATAAAATAAAAATCCCTTATGGAAAATCTGATTTTGCAGTACTTAGAGATGAAAAATATGAATATGTGGATAAAACAATGTATATAGAAAAACTAGAAAACTATATTAATTGTATATATGTTCGCCCTCGTAGATTTGGTAAAGTTTATTTACTAGTATGATAGGATACTACTATGATTTAAATAAAATTAATGATTTTGAAAGATTATTCAGTGGATTATACATATATGACAATCCAACAGAGAAGAAAAATAGTTACTACATTTTAAAATTCAATTTTTCTGGAATGGATATTAGTGAAAATACAACAGAAAAATCAATAAAGGAAAGCTTAATGAAAGAGTATATGCATCATGTAGAGAATTAGTAATTAAATATAATTTAAATATAAATTTAGATAATAAAGGTGAAGCTTCTATTACATTACTAGATTTACTGTCAAAATTTAAAAGTCTGGAATTAGAAAATAAAATATATATAATAATAGATGAATACGATCATTTTACAAATGGTATGTTAGAGGGAAATGTTTCAGGCTTTGTAAATGCATTAGGTCAAGGAGGTTTTGTCAGAGCTTTTTATGAAATAATAAAAGATTATTCAGAAGGAAATGATAGTGTAATATATAGATTTTTTGCAACAGGTGTGGCTCCACTTACATTAGATAGTTTAACATCTGGATTTAATACTGCAACTAATATTTCGCTATATCCACAGTTTGTAGCAATGTGTGGATTTACAGAAGATGAAGTAAAAGATTTAGTTAAACGAACAGGAGTAAAAAATAATGTTTATAAAGAGTTAAAGAAAAACTATATAGATATAGATTTAGTTTAGATATTGAAGAACATACATTTAATACAACGTTGGTTATGTATTATTTGAAAAATTATGTTGATTTTAATCTCTTCGGGTTTAATTCCCCGACGCTTGCGTCGTAACAAACTAGGCAAACATTACGAAGTTTTGTTTGCTGGGGCGAATACCCCGCTCTCGAAGAGAGGCAAACATCTTTTCTAGATGTTTGAGGGCTTGCCCCGGGGAAGTTTATTAAGGCACCACGATATCCAGTGGATAATAATTTGGCAACATCAGGGAATAAAATAGAAAGCTTTGTAAATTTGATTAATCCAAAGAAAAATTATGAGAAACTAATAGAATTAATAACAAATGGAGAATTTAAGGGAAATATAGTAAGACAGTTTGAATTAAATGATAATGTATTTAATGAGGATAGTTTTTTGTCATTACTGTATTATCAAGGATATATAACGATAAAATATGTGAGTACTATTACAACATTTTGCATTCCAAATTATGTATCAGAAGCTTTGTATGCAAGTTATTTTCAAAAGATTATAAATACAAAAAAAGAATATAATTTAGATACAAAAGATATTAGTAATGGAATAATACAGTTTGGAGACAATGGTAGTATAGAAGAAATGACAAAAGTTATATGTAGATTCCTATCACATCAAAGTGTAAGAGATAAAGAAAATTTTAGTGAAAAAACATTAAAATATGTATATTCGCTGTTCTTTAGCTTAAGTAGTCAGTATTATGTATATGGAGAATTTCCAGCACTGCAAGGATTTGCAGATATATTTGTAGAAAAATCAGTATCAAGTAATGCCAAATATGAGGCGATAATAGAGCTTAAATATTTAAGTAAAGAGAAAGCAAAAGGAGTAAATATTGATAAATTAAAAGAAGATGGAATATCTCAAATGAAAAAATATATCAAAGATAAAAGACTTGAGAAAAGAGAAAATATGAAAAAATTTGTAATAATATTTGAAGGATTTGAAAAATACTATATCTATGAAGTGTAGTTTGTACATTAATAGTAACATTTTGTGTAAAAAATAATTAAAATAATAGTATAAAATAAAAAAGGTATTGCAAAAATAAAATAAAATGGTGTATAATATAATCAAACAAAAGAGAGGAAGATAGCACATGAATAAAATTATGTCAAATAAAAGTGATAAAAATATGATGATACTACACACACACACGCGTAATTTCTGATATATAAAACGCTGTAATTTCAATAGTTACAGCGTTTATTTGTTGATAATTTGTTGATAACTTTTTAATTTTTATTATGATTTGATATACTAAAATAGGTAATTTTTTCGCCTTTTTTTGCCTTATAATTTACTAAATTAATTGTGTATTTTAATTCTTCAAGAGTCTTTTTTGTATACGCATCATCTCCAATATTTCCACATTTGTGACCAAATATTTTATTAACACATACTTTATTAGCATTAAGTCGATCTAATTCTGAGTGCAGTGTCTTTCTACCATCATGCGTATTATGATTCATTTTTAATTTATTCATAAATTGCCTATATTGTTTTTGAAAGTATGAACTATAATCTATTTTTTGGTTATCCACTGTAAAAATAAATTCATTATCTTTATTTTTGTTATAATACTTTTTAAAAAGTTCTAGTATATCATCGTGTATTGGAATAATACGCCCTTTTCCAGCTGTTGTTTTTAGTCCACCAATAAAGAAACCGTCTTTTATATAAAAGTCCTTTATTTTTGCAAATAGCAATTCTTCTATTCTACAACCAGTATAAATTGTAGCAAGAGTAATATCAGCTATTATATTACCTTGATATTTCCATATTTCTTCTATTTCTTTATAAGTATATGGTGTACCCTCATTTTGAGTTGGAACAAATAAATCTTCGGTAACTTTAATTAAATCTGCATATCCTTTTACAATTATATCATTTTCAAGGGCGTAGTTGTCTAGTTTCCTAAATAGATTTGCAAGACTATTTATTACAGTGCCACAACCCTTAGTATTTATTATAATTTCTTCAAAATCACTTTTTTTGAGTGATTTATATAATTTATCATATAGACTTTCACATCTTTTATATGCACCTTTTAAGTTGCTAGTAACAGAAGCACCAAGTTTGCCTTTTGTCTTTTGATGTGTAGTTCTTTCGAGTTCCATTTCTTCTTTAGTAGGGAAGTGTTTTAGTGAATATTCTTCATATACGTCTTTGAACGTATAATTAGACTTATCGATATCGAGGTTATCTTTTGTTTTGTTATAGTTAAGTAGTATTTCCTCTGCTTCTAAACGCTCTTTGAAATACTTTTCGCCCTTGCTATTAGTTAAATACTGATATATTGCATTTCCAGTATCAGCATTCCAATCTTTTACTATTCTTGCACTAAAAGGACGACGCCTATTTTTTCCCCAGTACACAATTGTACCTGTTCCATTTGCTCTTTTCATAAAAAAATTCCTCCATTTCAAATTACATTTATTTTTTTATGATTTGCACTTGAAAAGTAGAGAAATATACTATATAATATAAGTATAGCTACTTTTCGAAGTATCTATTTTGTGGGTAGGTAATATACAAACTTTGGTCAGGGAGTATATTATCTACTTATTTGTTATTTAAAAGCACTTTCATTTTCGGCTCTTATAACTCTACCAATTATTTTTATTTCATCTTTTGTTGTTTTTATAATAGGATAATAAGGGTTCATTGCCATTAACTCTATATTATCATTATTATCAATTATTTTTCTTATAATAGTCTTTTCTTCATACCAAAGTAAATAAGTCTTATTATTTTTATAATTATTTTGTTTTTGTATAATTGCAATATCTCCAATATCCAACAATGGTGCCATATCATTAGTTGAAATTTTATATGCAAAGTAATCATATTCTAAGTTTAATTTTTTTGGTAATGGAATATCTTCATTTGGTGAATATGCAAAAAAAGTATCATCTTTAAAATATATTTTATCAATAATAGGTAATGAATTGTTATCTTGATGTATAGATATGTCAAAAAAGTCGTCTATTACATCTACATATCCACATACTTTCATCAATTCTTCATAGGTAGTAACACCTTTTGAATTTTCTGCTATTTTTTTTAATATTTTTGGAGTAGGCGGATTATCTAATTTCATATTCATATATTGTGAGATATAAGCTCTATTTACACCAGTTGCTTTTGCAAAATCCCTTTGATTTTTATATATACAGTAGATTTTTTTGAGAATTTCCGAAAAAATATTTTTATCAAACATATTAGCCTCCTAAAATTATTATACACTACATAAAAAAGAAAGTCAATAAAAAATGTTAAAAAAATTACCAAAAAAGTATTGACAATGAAAAAAAATTGATATAAAATGGTTGTGGTTAAAAAAGTTACCGTGAAAAGAGGTGAGAAAATGGAATTGAATTTGTTAGCAATAAAATCACTAATAAAAGAAAGATTTAGGAATAATACTGCTTGGTTTTCTGAAGAAATAGGGATAGATAAAGGGTATTGCTACCAAATATTAAATGGTAAAAAAAAATCAGGTAGCAAAAAAGCATGTGACGGTGTGATTTTATATTGTAAAAGAAATAATCTTAATTATTTAGATTATATTTTTTTAAAATAACAGGTTAAAAAAATTACCAAAAAGTGAGGTAAAATATGAAAGATAAATTAATACAAATGAAAAGGGGGATATAAAAAATGAGTGATTTAATAAAAATAGATGTAAATGAGAATCAGGAACCAATAGTAAATGGTAGAGAATTATATAAAGCTTTAGATATAAGTACGAGGTATAATGATTGGTTTCCAAGAATGTGTGAATATGGTTTTAAAGAAAATGAAGATTATTGTGTTGTATACCAAGATAAAAAAGGTAACGTGCTCAAAAATGAGTACGCTCAAGAAATGAATAAAAATCAAATGAGTGCTAACGGAATATCTATTAATCATGCTATGAAACTAGATATGGCAAAAGAGATAGCAATGTTACAAAGAACAGATAAGGGTAAAGAAGTAAGACAATATTTTATACAAGTAGAAAAAGATTTTAATAGTCCAGAGAAGATAATGGCAAGGGCTTTAAAGATAGCAGAAAACAAAATAAGTGTTTTACAATTAGAAAATGCTCAAAGTAAACAAATAATAGGAGAGTTAAAGCCTAAGGCTGATTATACAGATATGATATTAAAAAATAGGGGACTAGTTACTATGACTGCAATAGCCAAAGATTATGGTATGACTGCAAGCAAATTGAATAAAAAATTAAATAAATTGGGAGTTCAATATAAGCAATCAAGACAATGGTTTTTATATAAAAAATATCAAGATAAAGGCTATACACATAGTGAAACAGTTAATTATAAACATAAAGATGGTAGAGATGATATTGCAATGAATACAAAATGGACACAGAAAGGAAGATTATTTTTATACAATTTATTAAAAGAAAATGGTTTAGTACCAGTTATTGAAAGGTAATAATGGAAAAATTCGCTCAGCTCAATTTTGAGCCGTCCTATTATAGAAAGGAGGAAACATGAAAATAAAAACAAAAGAAATAGACGGAGAACGATATATATGTATAAATGATTTGGAAAAGTTGTTTGAAATTACTTCAAAAAGTTTTATATCAATATTAAGTCAAATATCACTATCTTATTATTCACAAAATGAATTTGCAAGAGCTTGTAATTTAGATGCAGGGTATATTTCAAAATTATTAAGTGGTAAAAGAGAAAGACCTGTTCCTGATACATTAAGACAAATAGCAAAAGCAAGTAAAGGAATAACAACATATAAAGAACTAATGCAGGTATGTGGATATTTAGATGGAATAAATGAGTAAGGGAGGAAACATGAAAATAGAATGTACAGTTGAGGAATTAAAAGAATTATTAAATATAAAAAATGAAAATGAAATTGAAATTACAACTATGGATGGAGAAAAGAAAAAAATAAAAACACCAGTTGCTCCTACAACTGATGTAATATTAAAATGTGCAGATAAGATTATTTATCCTGAGGAAAATCACGATTAAATGACTCAAGAATTATAAGAAAGGAAGTGAACAAATGGGAGAAATAGTACAAATAAATGGAGAATATGTAAGTATGGAAAAAATAGATGAATTAAAAAGTGAAATATTAACTTTTTTGAAATCAAAAAAACAGACTTATGCTGTAAATAAATCTGTTTTAAAATATGCACTTGAACAATTAGAAAAAGAAGTAAATTCTATAGTCTTTCATTAAGTCTTAGAATACTATTATTAATATTAATTAAAGCCGCTTTTTCATCATTAACATCAATAGAATATGTTGATAAATAATCAATGCTATCAATATAGGAAATATTTTGAATATATTTTTCTGTATAAAATTTTCCTAAAGTTTCGTATTTGATAGTTACTTCAAAAATTCTATCAGGATAATTTTTGAAGTCAAACCAAGATTTTATACATTGATTAGGGGCAAGTGTGATATTAGTAAATTCAGTCAAATTACTAATATTTGAAGAGTTTTTTAATTTTGAATACTGTATACTAGGTGATACATCAATATCAATAATCTTTCCTGAAGAATTGCCAAAATTTTTCAGTACTAAATAATTTTGATTGCCAGTTAATGTATCAATATAAAACATTATATTAGCCCTAGAACTTTCAATAATTGCATTATTTGATTCTTTTAATGTTTTTATAGATATCATAATAGCAACTATTGATAAAACAGAAGTACTTATAATTGATATTAATTGTAACCAATCAGAAATAGTAATAATAATCACCTCCAATCTAGTTATATTATAGCACAAGTGAGGTGGAAAATAAAACAAACTAGCGTCACACACGCACAAATAAATAAAAAAATTAAATTAGAAAGGGGTGAGAAAAATGCCAAGACCAAGAAAAAAAGCAGAACTAAACTGTGATGATGTAGCAAAACTTTTGCATAAAGCACCAATGTTTGTACGAATGGGATTAAGACAAGATCGTTTTCCTTTTGGCACAGCGATACAAAAGCCAAATGGAAAATGGACGTATGTAATAATACCAAATAAAGTATATGAATATTTAGGAATAAAAAAGAAAGGAGATAAAAATAATGTTATATTCAATAATTATGATACTACTATGTATGATTAAAATATTGTTTGATTTTACAATAGCTACTATATGCATACTAGCTACACACACATTAATATATCAAACAACAGGTATATCAGTATATGATGAATTACGAAAACACTTAATATATGAAACTTATTAATTAGAATGATATAAACAAGCGACGAAATTCGTCGGAGATAATTAAGGAGGTGGAAAAATAAATGTTTTTTAGAAAAGATAAAGAAATTGAAAGGTTACAAAATGAATTAGAACAAGTAAAAAAGGAATTAATAAACACTGGAGAGTTGGCAGGAACATATAGAATAACTATTAACGAAAAGAATAATGAAATAGAAAATATGAAACAAGAAATTAGAAAGCTAAAAACAGAAAATGAAAACTTAGTTGGACTATGTAAATTTAAAGAACAAAATATGAAGTGTCTAAAAACACACCAACAAGACACTTCAAATAATTAAAACATAGTAAAACACTACATTTTTATTTTAACATAAAAATGTAATAAATGCAAGGGAGGAAAATTATGGGAGAATTAAAGATTTTTGAAAATAGAGAATTTGGAAAAATAAGAGTACAAGAAATAAATGGAGAACCATATTTTGTTGGAAATGACGTTGCAACAATATTAGGATATAAGAATACAAGAGATGCTTTAATAAAACATATAGAAGATGAAGATAAGGTATCTAATGTCGCATTTTACGACGGTAGCCAAAATAGAAATATGGTTGTAATAAATGAAAGTGGCTTATATAGCTTAATACTTTCTAGTAAATTGCCAAAAGCAAAGGAATTTAAAAGATGGGTAACAAGTGAAGTATTGCCAAGTATAAGAAAAAACGGGGGATATATTCAAAATCAAGAGAATTTAACAGATGATGAGTTATTAGCAAAAGCCTTGATGGTAGCACAGAATAGAATTGCAGAAAAGGATAGGCAACTAGAAATTCAAAAACCTAAAGTGCTATTTGCTGATAGTGTAGAAACATCAAAAACTAGTATATTAATAGGAGAATTAGCGAAGATATTAAAACAAAATGGGTATGAAATCGGTCAGAATAGATTATTTGAATGGTTAAGAAATAATAATTATTTAACTAAAAGAAAAGGAACAGATTACAATATGCCAACGCAAAGAAGTATGGAACAAGAATTGTTTGAAATAAAAATAACAACTGTAACACATAGTGATGGACATATAAGTGTTAGTAAAACACCTAAGGTTACTGGAAAAGGTCAAATATATTTTGTAAATAAATTTCTTAATAAGAGGTAAAGTAATATGACACGTAAAGAATGGTTAGAAGAAAGAAAAAAAGGCATCGGTGGCAGTGATGCATCTGCAATTATAGGGTTAAATCCTTATAAAACAAATGTTGAATTATGGGAAGAAAAAACAGGAAGAAAAGAAGCAGTTGATATATCAGATAAATCCTATGTAAAATATGGAACTAACGCCGAAGATCATTTAAGAGAATTATTTAAATTAGACTTTCCACAATATGAGGTAAAGCATGAAGAAAATACAATAATAAAACATGAAAAATATCCGTTTTTGTTTGCTAGTTTAGATGGTACACTGATTGATAAAGAAACTGGAGAAATGGGTATTTTAGAAATAAAAACTACAAATATATTGCAATCCATGCAAAAAGAAAAGTGGAAAGACAGGATACCTGATAATTATTATTGCCAAGTATTGCATTATATGAATGTAACAGGATATACATTTGCAATATTAAAAGCACAATTAAAGTATAACTATAATGATGATATAAGACTAGAAACTAAACATTATAAACTGTTAAGAAAAGAAGTTGAAGATGATATAAAAATGCTAGAAGAGGCAGAAATAAAATTTTGGAACGAATATATTATAAAAGACAAAAAACCAAATGTATATATTAATTTGGGAATATAGAGAGGAGTTTATGAAAGATGGAAGTAGCTGTATCTGAAATAAAAAAACAAGAGATTAGCATTACAAATTATGATGAACTAGAAAAAGAATTTACTGAGGCAATAGAGAAATATAAAGATTTAGTTTTAACAGAAGATAATAAAACAGAAATTAAAGATATAAAAGCTAAAATTAATAAAATAATAAAAAATATAGATAAAGTAAGAATTGATAAAACAAAGGAATATAACGAACCTTTGCAAAAATTTATAGAGCAGTGTAATTCTTTAAAAAATATTGGTTTAGTAGTTGTAAATAATTTAGATAGTCAATTGAAGAATGCTGAACAAAAAGAGAAAGCAGACAAATTACTAGAAATTGTAAAATATTTTGATGAACATGTAGGAGAATACAAAAATTTAATTGATTTTGATAATGTATATCAAGAGCAATGGACAAATAAAACTTATACCATGAAGAAAGTTGAGCAAGATATAGATCATATATTTTCAAAAACTAAAATGGATTTGACTACAATAGATGGACAAATTACAGATGAAAATATACGAATACAAGTAAAAGATTATTATTTTAAAAATATAAAAGAATCTAGTATATTAAGTTTAGCTTTGCAAGAAGGCAACAGAATTATAGAAAACCAAAAGAAAATAGCAGAAGTTGAACAAAAAACAGAAAATGTTAATATAAATGCAGAAATAGTTAACAAAACTGAAACAGAAGTTAATGAAAATGTGGAGAATGTTAATAATGTTGTAGTAAATATGCAACAAGAAGCAGTACAACAATTAGACTTTAGAGTATGGGTTACACAAGAACAAAAACAGGCGTTAAAAGAATTTTTGATAAAAAACAATATTGAATATGGGAGGGTAAAATAATATGTTTGGAAATAGAAATGTAAGAAGTAGAAATGTAGATCCAACAGAATGTGATATACATATAAAAGTTGACGGAAAAAAAGAAAGACAAATTGTTACAATAGATGGCGATACAATTGGTATAATGATGGGAATTGCCAATTTAGTAAGAATTTTAAAAGATAATGGTATGTCTAAAAAACTTATTATAGGAGCAGTAGAAGTTGGATTTGAAAACGAAGACATCGATGGCAAAGAACTAGAATTTGAAGATAAAAAAGAATTTAATAAATTTTTGAAAGAATTGGGGGTATATGATAATGGCAGTAAGTAATAGTTTAACAAAAAAAGATGATAAAACTAAATTAACATTTAGTGCATTTTTAGCACAAGATGCAATGAAAAGAAAAATAAATGAAATGGTAGGAGGAGTAAAAGGACAACAATTTGTAACTAGTATTATAAGTGCAGTAAGTGCAAATCCAACACTTGCTGAATGTGATAATAGTAGTATAGTAAGTGCAGCATTACTTGGACAATCACTTAATTTAAGTCCTAGTCCACAATTAGGACAATATTATTTAGTACCATTTAATGATAATAAAAAAGGGTGTAAAGTAGCTCAATTCCAGCTTGGCTATAAAGGATATATACAACTTGCAATTAGAAGCGGAAATTATAAAAAAATAAATGTATTAGCAATAAAAGAAGGAGAATTAATAAAATATGATCCTTTAGCAGAAGAAATTGAAGTAAATTTAATAGAAGATGATGAAATAAGAGAGCAAACACCAACAATAGGTTATTATGCTATGTTTGAATATCAAAACGGATTTAAAAAGACTTTATATTGGACTAAAAAGAAAATGTTGGCACATGCAGATAAATATTCACAGGCATTTAGTTTAAAAGCAACAACAGGTAAATATCCAAAGGTGTCTTATGAAGATTATGAAGCAGGTAAAGTTGATCCTAAAGATATGTGGTTATATTCTTCATATTGGTATAAAGATTTTGATGGCATGGCATATAAAACAATGTTAAGACAATTGATTTCAAAATGGGGAATTATGAGTATAGAAATGCAAGAAGCATATACGAAAGATATGGCAGAAATAAGGGAAGATGGAACTTATGAGTATGTTGATAATACATCAGAATATAAAGAGGCTGAAAACGGAAATATGGAGCAAATAGAGGGTAATATAACAGAAGAAACAAATAGTGAATTAGTAGAACATGAAAATGTAACACAAACAGTACCAGAAGATGATCCATTCTTTAATTAAAATATGAGGGGGATACAAACCATCCCCCATTAAAGTAAGGAGGTTGTGCTTATGGAGGGATGGATAACATTACAAAGAAAAATGTTAGAATGGGAATGGTACAGTAATATAAATGTAAAAATAGTATTTCTACATTTATTATTAACAGCTAATTATAAAGATAAAAAATGGAAAGGTATAGAAATAAAAAGAGGGCAAGTTGTTACCTCATATTCAAATTTAGCGGATGATGTTGGGTTGACAGTACGCCAAGTAAGGTGTGCGATAGACAAGCTAAAAATGACAAACGAAATAACAACTAAACCGACAAACAAATATACACTCATAACCATTGAAAAATACAATTATTATCAAAACGTCGAACAAGAAAATGACATACAAAATGACACGCAAGATGACAAACAAATGACAAACAAAGGGCAAACAAATGACAATCAAATGACAATCAAATGTCAACAACATAACAAAGATAACAATATAAACAAAGATAACAAAGAAACAAATAATACTACTATAGCACTTTCCGAAGCAGAGGCTTCTACAAGTGACACTGCAAAAGCCAGCAAACAAATCAAGCACAAATATGGTGCATATAAAAATGTATTGCTGAAAGATCAAGAATTGCAGGCACTACAAAAAGACTTTAGCAATTGGGAAGAGTTAATAATATACCTTGATGAGTATATCGAAATGAAAGGTACAAAATATAAATCGCATTATATGGCGATAAGAAAATGGGTAGTAGATGCAGTGAAGCGAAAGAATAACAAAAATACTAATATTCAAAATGAAAATGTATTTTTTGATATTTTGAGAAATGAGGGAAAAATGGAATGAATAGAGATAATATTATTGCAATATTAGGAATATTAAAAACAGCATATCCTAGATTCTATGCAAATATGAGTAAAAGTCAAGCTGAAGAGGCGATAGCATTATGGCAAGAGATGTTTAGTGATACGGATATAAGAATATTAACTATTGCAGTGAAAAGGCTTATAACGCATTTAGAGTTTCCACCAACAATCGCAGATGTAAAAAAAGAAATATTTAAGATAACAGCACAAAAGAAATCAGATATAAATTATTGGCAAGATGCATTTGAAATGATGAGTAATGCAAATTATATGACGCAAGAAGAGTTTGAAAAATATCCGGAAATATGTAAAAGGTTCTTCGGTAGTCTAACGAACTTAAAGCCTTATGGAATGATTGATAAAGACTATGTAATAAATAATATTCAATCAAGATTTTTGAAATTTGCAGAAAATTACCAAAAAGAAGAACAAGAAAATTTATTATTACCACAAGAATATAAAAAATTAGTAGATAATGTGGTTAATAACTTAAAAGTAAAGAGTTTGGAGGGATAACAATGGAAATTCATGAATGTAAAACATGCGAAATGCTTATCAGGGAAGATAAAGCAATGTGCCATGAATGTGAAACGAATATGATAAGAGAATTTATTGAAATGCTAAATAAATTCGAGGATTATGAGATTGATAGAATTGACGAACTCATTGACGGCAAATATTTAAAAGATTTTATCAAAGAGAATAAATAATATATCAAAATTAGAGAAAGGAAAAAATATGATAGACTATTGGTTATGCGTAGAAATAGGAGGAATAAAGATTGAAACAAAATAGATTTGAAAATTTTGATAGTATAACAAGTTTAATGATAATTAATCATGATAATTATATAGAAATTGATTGTTCAGAAGTTTTTAAAAGTTTTGCAACTTATCAAACAGAAGAAAGAGCAAAAGAAGTATTGCTGGAAATAGTGGAATAATACAAAAAATACGATAAAACAAAGGTATATTACATGCCACAAGAATAGGGGGATAAAAATGAGTTTTCAAAGAAAAATAGAGAGAAATTTTGTAAAAAAACAATGGCAAAAATTAAATAGAGGTATAAGAAAAGTGTCAAGGCAACACTTTGCAAAATTATGGGAAGAATACCAGGATAAGAAATACGGGAAATCAGAACATAGAATTATGGTAAAGAATTGTAATAAGAGTAAAAAATAAGGATAAAGAATATGAAAGATATAATATATCAAATAAGTGAAGAAATTTATAAAAATATAAAATATACAACTGATAAAGACGGAAAGAAGATAGAATTAAGTGACGATGAAGTAGTAGAATACTTAAATGCTATTAATAATTTTAGAGGTAGAATTGTACAAGTTAATTTAATATAAAGTCTTAAACTTAAATTATGTTTAAGTATTGTTTAAGATTTATTTAAGTACATGAAACGTTTGATATTACAGGAACATAGGTTATTTTAAATATCTTATATTCGTTTTCTTAAACTCAAAAAACAAACACGAACATAAGATTTTGAAACAGGAGGACATATGAAACAAGAACACTGGACTGCAGAGCAGTATACAGAGTATATTAAAAATAAAACTAAAAAAGCAAACAAATTTGGTGCTATAAAAACCACAATTGATGGACATACATTCGATAGCAAAAAGGAAGCTAATTATTATTGTGAGTTAAAGCTAAGATTGCAGGCAAAGGAGATAAAAGGCTTTTGCCTACAGCCTACATTTATACTAGCACCAAATCTAAAATATAAAGCAGATTTTATTGTATTTAATATAGATGGTACAACAGATATAATAGATGTAAAAGGCACACGAACAAAGGAATATATAGTTAAAAAGAAGATATTTGAGGATAAATTTAATTTAAAGATAGCAGAGGTGTGATATGAAAATAAAAGAATTAAAACAGCTTGTAGACAAAGCATATAAAAATAGTAATAAAGGAGAGGCTAGTATTGAGATTGTACTAAAATTAGAAGATGATTACATTACTTGTAAGATAGATAGTATAGGACAATATCATGTAATACCAGATATGACTATAGGAATAAAAATTGAAGGTGAAAAAATATATTCTTCAAAAAAATTGACGCCAAAACAATTAGATTATAAAAGAAAATATGAAGAATTGGAAAAAAGATTAATTGAAATCAAAAAGATAATAGAGGTGTAAATATATGATAAAAAAATATGAAAAAGAAGAATTAGAAAACAGTTTTAAAAGTAATTTATGCAAGATAGGAGATATAGTGCAAATATTACAATTTGCAAATGAAAGTAAAAGATATGTACCTGCAAGGATAGAACAAATATATAAAAAAGATGGGTACAATGCATACCTATGTAAACACACAAAATTAGGCTATAAAATGATTTTTACAGACAAGGATATAAATGATAAGTGTGTAACATATAAGAGAGTTAAATTAGCAAATGAGGTGAGTAAATGAGTGCAGATGAGATGTTTGAAAAGTTAGGATATAGAATACTATTTGATGAGTCTTGTTTATGTAGATATATAAAGCATTTCGAATTAAAACCAGCAAGACATATTATATTTAGTTTTGATAAGGAAGTAAGTGTTTCTGAGGAAAATGAAAAAGGATTAGCAGTTAATAGAGATTATTTTATAATGCCAGAACTACAAGCTATAAATGCTAAAGTAAAGGAGCTAGGATGGGATGTTTCAGCCATGGATGAAAATATACAATGATATAGTTTATGGAGGTAAAGAGATGGAAAGAACAATGTGCGATGATTGTATAAAAAAAGAAGTATGTAAATTTAAAGAAAAAGCGGAAGAATTTGAAAAATCTAAGAAAGATGAATGTGAATTAGAATTTATAAAAGTAGATTATAGTTGTAAATATAAAAGACTATGATGGTTTATTTGGATAGGAGTTGAAATATGAGAGAGATAAAATTTAGAGTATGGGATAAAGAAAATAAACAAATCTTAGATGTACAAGAATTAGATTATGGAGATAGTTATAACGGACAACCGATGATAAGAACTACAATGTATAATGATTATTTTGACACAGAAGACATGATATTAATGCAATACACAGGATTGAAAGATAAAAACGAAAAAGAAATATATGAAGGAGATATATTAGAATATAAAACACGAGAGTATTTAACAGATGAAATATATTGTAAGAATTTTGTAGTTAAATGGAATCAAAAAACAGCTTCATATATATTGAGAAATTCTGAAACTACTTTAAGTTTGAACTATGTATATCTTACCAGTGAAGTAATAGGCAACATATATGATAATCCAGAGTTATTGGAAAGAAAGTAGGTAAAACATATGTTAGTATCATTTGCTTTATATAAAAATAAAAAAATACTAGGAGTTGCAAAATACTTTGAAGACTTAGAAGATTTTGTAGAAGAACTAAAAAGATTGAACAAAAATTTCGTAGACAGAAGAGAATTTAAAATAATGTCTGGAAATGAAATTATAAAAGAGTGGAAAAGAAAGTGAGGATAAGTAATGTTAGGTAAAGAAGAATACAAATTATGCTACATAGATGGTAACAAAGCATGGTTCACTGATCATTTTGATGAGCAATGGCGGAGATGATTGGAATGACAGACCATATGATTGTAATGCAGAGGAGCCATATGATAGATATCACAAAGATGGAAAAGAATATAAGATAAAACATAAAATAATATTTTTTGAATTGCCACCATATTATGGTTATTTACCGTGTGATGGATATACAAATTGTCCATATAGTGTAAAAGATATAAATAATAAAGCAGTAGCGTGGATACATACAGAAGATTTTAATATTTTAGCAGGTACAATTTTAGAAGAATTTAAAAGAATAATAAGGCAACATGATGGAAAAATATATATTTTGGAGGAGTAAATATGTTAAAAATAAAAGATGATTTAGTAGAGAAGGTGGAGGGATAAGGAATGTTAAAAACAAAAAAAGGACAAGGAATTGTTATTGTTATAGCAATAGCTGTAATTGTATTAGTTGTAGGTTTTATAGGTTATTATATATATTCTTATGCAACGTATGGAAGCAAGGAGGGTACTATAATAGATAAAAGCTACACACCAGCACATACTTATACAACTACACAGACAAGCTACGTTAATGGTAGCACAATAAATATACCATCGCAGAATTATCAAGCAGAAAGTTATACATTTGCTATACAAAAAGTAATAAATGGTAAAACAAAATCAATATGGGTAAATGTTACTAAAGAAGAATTTGAAAAATATAATATTGGAGATTATTTCAAGAGGTGAATAATATGGAAAAAATGAAAGAAATAGATAATGAACAACTAAGAAAATTAATACAAGAAAATCCAGAATTACCATTAGTATTTTATGTTTCAAATGATAATATTTGTGAGGATTATGGTATGACAGTATTTGAAGGCTGTAATTGTAAAATTGGTACAGTATATATGAATGATGTTAGAACTTATGATGATCTTGACGATATTTTAGATTATTACATAGATTATTTTTCTAAGGAAGAGCAATATAAAGAGATGTCAGCGGAAGAATACGGAAAAGCTATAGCTGTTTATATTAACGAAAATGTAAGACACTACAAGGCTATAATAATAGAAGTGGGGTATTAATAATATATGGGAGGTATGAAAGAATTGAAATACGATTTAAAACAATTTGAAGATAGAGCAATGATACATAATATAACATTAGCATTATGCTATCTTGCAATAACACTATTAATTATAACAATAGCCTATTTACACGCAGATAGGGATAGAATAATAGCAGAATACAACAAAGCAAATGATACGACATCGTACTGGATACAACAGTTCAATGTACTTGAAAAAGATTATGAACAAGTTATAGATGCAAATGATGAGTTTAAGAAAATAATTGAAGAAAAGGGGAAATAAAAAATATATAAGAGGGGGTTAATATGGTTAAAGAAATGTTAGATAATTACATGGGATATAAGGCAGGAATAAAAATAAAAGAGAATAAAATAAAAGAAATAGAGCAAGAAGAAATAAGTGTAAGTAGTCCTAACTTAGAAGTAAATGGAGATATTAAACCTAAAGGATATGTAAAATCAAATGATGAGGAGAAAATAGTAAAAAATATAGATACTGTAAATAAATTAAAAAAAGAGATAGAAGAATTACAGGCAAAAATAGATATAGTGGATAGTCTAGTAGCTACATTAAAGCATACTGAAAAAAATCTTATAAAAATGTATTACTATGAAAAAAAAGACCCAAAAATAATTGCAAATATACTTGGTAGAGAAACAAATTCAATTCACAATAGTATATCTAATATAATAGATAAAATGGAGAAAATATATCAAAGTGTGTAAATCATGTGTAAATTTATAGTAAAACATCATTTTATTTGACTTTTTAATATGCTATAATATATAATAGCTAGAAATAGCAAGAGAGATTGTAATTCCTATAACGGCTGTCACCTCCTTTCGGAAATAAAAAGCCGTTACATACTAGTTTAGGAAGAAGCATTGATGGTAAGCTTAGTTACCATCACCAAAGGCGTAAATATAAAACATACGCCATTTGTAGTAAGAAACAAGCTAGCAAATGCCTTGCTGTCAATTCTCTTTGCCTAGGAGCAATTGCAATGTGGTGTAATTGTTATAAAGAGAATTGTATATAGAATGCATAACTTAAAGAAATATTTTTTGTTTAAGTTTTCATATATTATATCTCTTTTGAGTAGTCCGATTGGGCTGCTTTTTTAATGCCTGCTCCTTTTTGTAAGTTGGTATTAAAAAGGCAAAAATGAAAGGAGAAAACATGTTAAATATATATGGAAGAATAGATGAAATAGAAAAGCTAATGGGACATGAAAAGATAACAGGTTATAAAATAGAAATATATACAGAAGAAAAGAATTATGTGGTATATAAACCAGAGCAAGAAAAAATAAATACAAACGCAGTAGGATTTGAAATACCAAATAAAAATGAATATGAAGAGGAGGAATAGTATGCTAGTAACAATAATAATAGGTTGGATATTAACATGGTTTAACTTAGATAATATGGTAGTAGATGCAATAAATCAAATATGTAATGCTAATTATACAGTAGCAATATACTGGTTAGCTATATTTATAGTAGCAATTATAGTTGGAATATTTAAGAAATAAGGTGGAAATATGGTTATAAAAGATAGGAATATAGAAAGGTTAAATAAAAAAGTAAAAGACTGTGAAAATAAAAAAGTAATAAAGTATTTAAATAAATGTGGCTATGAATGCTCTTATTCTAAAGCTAGTATGCTAGAGATAAATAGAAAGATAAGAGATGAAGGGAAATGTGTAAGAATATATAGGGAAAATCAAAAACTACAAAAGATAGGGAACTATTATAAATATCAAGCACAGCTACATATAAAAATTGAAGAAATAAAAGAGAATAAATAAGAAAGCGAGGTAATCTTATATGACAAATGCACAGAAAATATTTTGTGATGAATATTTAATAGACCTTAATGCAACAAGAGCATATAAGGTTGCTTATGCAAGATGTAAAAAAGATGAAACAGCGAATGTAAATGGAAGTAAATTACTAAGAAATACTAAGGTTCAAGAATACATATCAGAGAAAATGAAAGAGCGAGAACAAAGAACAGAAGTGACACAAGATATGGTAATAAAAGAGTTATCTGCAATAGCTTTTTCAAAAGCAAGTGACTATGCAAAACTAAAGAAAATGAAAAGAAATGTACCAGTATTTGATGGAGAAGATGTAGTAGATTATAAAGAAGAAGAGTATACAGGAATAGAATTTACACCAACAGAAGAATTAACAGAAGAACAAAAGAAAGCATTGTCAGGAATAAAACAAGGTAAATTTGGATTAGAAGTTAATTCTTGTGATAAAGTTAGAGCATTAGAATTATTAGGAAGACATTTAGGAATATTTAATGACAAAATAGATGTAAATGTAAAAGAAAAAGAAGAAAAGAAAAATGCAATATCAGATATATTAAGACAAATGAAGAATGTAGATGATGAGTAATGCTACAATTAAGTAAAAAATATAAAGAATTTTTAGAAGTAAAATGCAAAAGGGAATTTTTAGAAGGTACAACAGCCGCAGGTAAAACAACTGTTGGAATATTTAAATTTATGTGTATAGTTGCTGATTCTGATAAAAAGTTTCATGTAATAGCAGGAGATGATGTAGGAACAGCAGAAAAGAATGTAATAAATTCTGAAAATGGGTTAATAGAACAGTTTGAAGGGATAGCAGAATATTGGCCAAAGGGAAAAGACAAAATAAGATTGCCACATATAAGATATGAAACTAATAAAGGCGAAAAAATAATATATGTATGTGGATATGGAGACCAAAAACGTTGGAAAAAGGTTTTAGGAGGACAAGTAGGATGTGTATATCTTGATGAGGTAAATTTAGCAAATATGGAATTTATGAGAGAAATTACACATAGATGCAAATATATGATGACAACGTCAAATCCAGATGATCCAAACCTTGATATATACAAAGAATTTATAAATAAAAGCAGACCAATAAAAAAATATGAAAAAGAATATCCACTAGAACTTTTGAAAGAATTAAAAGAACCACACGTTAAAGGATGGGTACATTGGTATTTTACTTTTAATGATAATGCTAGTTTAACAAAAGAAGATATACAAGAAAAAATAGAGGCAACACCACTTGGAACTAAGATGTATAAGAATAAGATTTTAGGATTAAGAGGTAGAGCAACAGGGTTATGTTTTAATCTTGAAAGTAAAAATATAATAACAGTAGAAGAGGCAAGAAAACTTAAATTTCAAATATTCTCTGTTGGTTGTGATACATCATACTCAAAGGAAAGTCATGATAAGGTAACACTTGAAGGAATAGGGATAACAACAGATGGTAAATGTGTTTTACTAAAAGAAAGAACATTTAACAATAAAGACAGAACAATACCATTTGCACCATCAGATGTAGTTCAATGGATTGTAGAATTTATGGAAGAATTTAAAAACGAATGGGGCTTTGCAAGAATATGTTTCATAGATAATGCAGACCAGGGAACTATAATGGAGGCTAAAAAAGCAAAAAGGCAAAATAGTTTAATATATAATTTTGAAAATGCTTGGAAGAAAACAAAAATAATCACTAGAGTGCAACTACAAGAAAGTTGGTTAGGAACTAGTGATTTTTTAGTGGTTGACACTTGCAAAGATTATATAGAAGAATGTGGAGTCTATAGTTTTGATGAAAACAATCAACCAGAAGATGGAAATGACCATAGTATAAATGGTTGTCAATATGCTTGGTTACCATATAAAAAGAAAATTGGTAATTGGGAAATAATAAAGAAAATAATTAAAGATGAAAGTGAGGAATAAAAATGAGTACAAGAGGAACTTTATTTCAGACACCAACAGTTGAGATTGATCAATCAAGATATGAGGAGTTGTTAAAAAAAGAACTTAAGTATGAACAATATAAAGAACAAGCAACACAAGATGTAATTAAAATAATAGAAGCGGAAAAGGAACTTGCAATAATGGCTGAAAGAGAGGAATAACATGGGAACAGTTAATGATAAAATAAAGGATATAGTAAGAAATTGGTTAAATATACAACCATCTCCAGGCAACTCAATAACAATACAGGAGACAAATACATTTGAGGGGAGTTGTTTTAGAAATTTGTTATGGTATAGAGGAGATGCATCAGAATTACATCAATATTATACACAAACAGATGATATGATGGGGAATGCAAAGTTCTGGGCGGCCGAAAGTACAAATGGTATAGATTTTAGAAAAATACATACTGGATTACCAGCAATGATTATTGATATGCTAGCAGATATTATTGTGGATAGTTTTAATAAAATAACAGTATCTAATAATCAGGCACAAAAAGACTGGGACGATATAGCAGAGGATAATGATTTTAAAGAAATAGTAAAGCAATCAATAATAGATGTATTTGTAGAGCATGATGGTGCTTTTAAAATAAGTTATGACACAGATATTACTAAATATCCTATTATAGAATTTTATCCAGGAAGCAAAGTAGAATATGAATACACTAGAGGAAGAATAACAGCAGTAATATTTAAAAATTTCTATGACAAAAAGAATTGTACTTATGTATTAAAAGAAAGATACGATAAAAATAGCATAACATATACTCTATATAAAAATGATAATATATGTCAATTATCAGATTTGGAAGAAACAAGAGAGTTAAAAGAAGTAACAGATAATACATTTATAATGGCAATTCCTATGATGTTTAACAAATCAAAGAAATTTAAAGGTAGAGGTCAAAGTATAATTGAAAAGAAGATAGATGCTTTTGATAGTTTTGATGAAGTTTGGTCTCAATGGATAGATGCAATAAGAGATAATCGTACACATGAGTATATTCCAGAAGATTTATTGCCAATGGACGAAAATGGAAATATATTAAGGCCAAATACTTTTGATAGAAGATTTACAAAAATAGGAAGCAATGCTTCTGAAACAGAATCAGATAAAATAACAAGAGAAAATAGTGACTTTGATTATGAAGGAATGTTGCAAAGTTATATAACTGCATTAGATTTGTGTTTACAAGGATTAATAAGTCCTAGTACATTAGGAATAGATGTAAAGAAATTGGATAATGCAGATGCGCAAAGAGAAAAGGAAAAGGCAACACAATATACAAGAGGAAAAGTATTAGATGTACTTGAAAAAGTTATTCCTAAAGTGGTATGTACTTGTTTGATGGCATATGATAAAGCTAGAAACAAAACAGCAGGAGAATATGAAGCAAATGTAGATTTTAAAGAATATGCTAATCCAAGCTTTGAAGCAATAGTAGAAACAGTATCAAAAGCAAGACCAAATCAAAATATAATGAGTATTGAAAAAGCAGTAGATACAATGTATGGTGATAGTTTAAGCAAAGAAGAAAAAAAGGAAGAAATAAAGCGATTGAAGGAAGAACAAGGTATAATAGAAAAAGAAGAACCATCTTTATTTTAGGTAGTGATTTTGCATGGAAGAAATAAAAAAAGGATTTGAAGCTATTGAAACAGATTACGATATAAAGAAGATATATGAAAAAATGGAAATGGATTTAATTGAGTCTATGAAAAGAACTCTAGCTAGTCATAAGCAAGATGAAAAATTAATGGGATTTGACTGGCCACAGTGGCAATCAATAAAACTAAAACAATTACAGAATTATAGAAACAATAATAAAGAGATGTTTAAAAAATATCAGGAACCTATAGACCAATATGTATATAAGCAAATAAGAGAACAATTTAAAGAGGGGGCATTAAAAACTAATAAAAGTGCTATACAAGCTGGATTAATAAAAAAAGATGATGCTCAATTAGGAGAAACATTTTTTAGAATAAATGACAGGAAAGTAAATGCGTTAGCAGATAGTGTAGTAAATAATCTACAAGATGCAACAAAAGCCACATTGAGACAAGCAAATGATGTATATAGAAGTACAATATATAAGGCATCACAAATGGCAAGCCATGGAGCTAAAACTGTAAATCAAGCAATAGATATGGCAACTCACGATTTCCTAAAAAGAGGTTTTAAGACTATCGAATACAAAGATGGTAGCTTGCACGATACATCAGATTATGCAGATATGGCAGTAAGAACAGCAACTAAAAGAGCAAATCTAATGGGGGAAGGTGAAATGAGAAAGAAGTTAGGCAATCCATTAGTATATATATCTAAACATGGTGGAGCTTGTGATAAGTGTACACCTTGGGAAGGACGAGTTTATATTGATGATGTATGGTCAGGAGGAACAGAAAAAGATGGCAAATACCCTTTGCTTAGTAAAGCAATAGATGGAGGTCTTTTTCATCCACGTTGTCAACATGGTTCAAGCACATATTATGAAGGAATAAATGAAGAACCAGAAGAAGTAACAGAAGCAATACATAATCATGATGAAAATGATAAATATACACAATATTTACAACAAAAGCAAAAACAATATGAAAGATTAGCAACAGGTAGTTTATATTCAGAAAACATAGAAAAATATCAAAGCAAAGCAGAAGAGTTGCAAAATAAGATAGAAAGTAGTAAAATAGAATTGTCAAATGAAGAAAAACAGCAATTGACATATTATACAGGTTTTGATGCTACAATAATTAATAAAGCTATTAGGCTTGATAGAATTACAGATGAAATTAAAAGAAAAATAGATGTAATAGATAATGCATTTAAGAAAGCACGACCTTTAGAAAATGATATTATTTTATATAGAGGTACAATTATTCAAAGTGTATCAGGATTTGAAAATATCAATAAAGTGTCAGTTGAAGAAATTATGAAACTAAAAAATAAGATCATATCTGATAAAGCATTTATATCTACAAGTAGAGTAAAGGCGGAAGAATCAGGAAGAAATATAATAATGAATATAAGGGTGCCAAAAGGATTTAAAAACTCTTTAGATATAAAAGAATATTCAGTGGAAAAATATAAATATCAGGAAGAGGTCCTATTAAATAGAAATACGCAATTCTATGTAAATAATATAAAATATATAGACAATAAATATTATTTTGATATGGAGGTAATTGAATGAAAAAGGAAGTAAGCAATAGTATGAGTAAAGAGAATGATCCACATTTTGAAGTTATAACACCTGTATGTTTTGCTTGTAAGAATTATATAGTAAATACTGGAAAATGTAGAGTATTTAGAGAAAGACCAAAAGAATACAAATATGCCAAAAGTTATAAATGTCCAAAAATGGATTTAGACAGTGAAAATCCAGAATATATAAATGTAAAAAATAAATTATAATAATATTTAAACACTTACAGAAATGTAGGTGTTTTTTATATACAAGTTTGATGTAATGATAGCATAACAGTCTCCAAAACTGTTTGTAATAGTTCAAATCTATTAGCTTGTGCCACAAGGGTTAGTTTTAATACTAGCTCTTTTTTATTGCCGACGGGCGTAAAACGGGTCAATTCCAAAATAGGAGGGATTTTTTATGGAAGATGAAGAGAAAGATCAAAATGCAGATACTCAAACTGCAACAGATGATGCTCAAAAAAATAATGGGCAAAACTTTGAAAAAAAAGATGAGGATGTGAAAGTTAAAAAGTCAGTAGCTCAGAAAGGAGAAAATGGCGAAATAATTTTCAAAAATCAAGATGAGTTAGATGGTTTTATAAACAGAATGTATGCAAAAGGTGCAAAAAAAGCTGAGCAAGAAAAAAAATCTGATAAAACTCAAGAAACTCAAGTGAAACAAGATGAAGGTGTACAAGACGAGAAACAAAAAGAAGTTGCACAAGTAGACTTTACAGACAAAATAGCACTTGCTATGGCAAAAGCAGGAGTTGATGTTAAAAAAGTTGAAAGAGCAGCTAGACTGGTTGATATGTCAAAAGTTTTAGATAATGGAGTGGTAGACTCTAAAAAGCTTGAAGATGAAATCAATGCAGTTATTGCAGAATTTCCAGAGCTAAAAAATGCAAAGGAAGAGGAAAAACAAGAAAAAGGTTTTAAATTTGGAGCAACAGAAAGCAATTCAAATTCAAACCAAACCCAAAAGAAACCTGTAGCTACAAAAAGATGGAACAGGTTTAATTCATTTTAAAAAAAGAAAGGATTGATTAATTATGGCATTAAATTATGCAGAAGTATGGTCACCAGACCTATTAGAAATAATGGAGCAAGAAAGTTTAACATCACCATTTATAACTACAGCAGTTAAATGGTTAAATGCAAAAACATTTCATTTTACACAGATGAGTACAGGAGGATATAAAGCACATAGCAGAAAAGGAGGATGGAATAAAGGTGAATATAATCAAGAAGATGTACCTTTTACATTAACACATGATAGAGATATATCATTCTTAATAGATAAAATAGATGTTGATGAAACAAATCAAACAGCATCTATTCAGAATATTTCCAAAGTATTTCACCAAACTCAACAAGTTCCAGAAATGGATGCATATTTCTTTTCAAAAGTTGCAACAGAAGCACAAAAATTGGAAGGGTATCATAGTTCAACAGATATTACTACATATACTAAAGAAAATGTATATGGAAAATTAAAAACGATGTTAAGTGCTGGTAAATTAAGAAGATATGTTGCTAAAGGAGCATTAATTGCTTATGTAAGTTCAACAATCATGGATTTATTAGAACAATCAACAGACTTTACAAGAAAAATAGAAATGACACAAATTGCAGAGGGAGGAATTGGTATTGAATCAAGAATTACAGATATTGATGGTGTAACATTGATAGAAGTAATAGATGATGAAAGATTTTATGATAAATTTGATTTTACAGATGGGTTCTTACCAGTTGGTGGAAAATCGCATAAAATCAATGTTTTAATAGCATCTCCTTTAACTGTAAAAACAGTTCCAAAAATATCAAGTATTTATTATTTTAATCCAGGGGCACATACAGAAGGAGATGGATACTTATACCAAGATAGAAGTTTATCCGATACATTTGTATTCCCAAATGGAAAAGATAATAAAATTGATAGTATATATGTTGATATTGACACTGCTACATATACAGAACCAACAGAATAGGAGGAGATTAGCATGGCTAAAATAAAAATAGAAAAAGATAATGTAATTCTATCTATTGAACAAGAAGATTTTACTCAATATGAAGCTAGAGGATATAATAAAGTAGGAGCTACAAAAAAGGTAGCTCCTAAAGATTTACAAAAGGAAGTTGATAAGTTAGCAAAAGCTAATGAAGAATTAACAAAAAAAGCAATTGATGTGGAAAAAGAAAAAGAAGATTTAGCAAAAGCTAATGAAGAATTAACAAAAAAGGTAATTGAATTAGAAAAGAAAGTAAAATAAGAGGTGTTGCAAATGATAACAGTATATGCAACCAAAGAAGACTATTCTAAGTATGGAGTAGCGAAATTAGAGTATGACGAAATTAGTAAGTATTTAGAATTAGCCTCAATAGATATTAACAAAGCTACATTAACAAGAATAGAAAAAATAGGATTTGAAAATTTAACATCACAACAAAAAGATTTAATAATAAAAGCAACTTGCTTACAGGCTGAATACATAAAAGAAGAAGGCACTTATGATAATGGAGATTTATTAAGTTACTCTATTGGTGGAGATTTAACAGTTAATACAAAAGATGTAACAGAAACAAGCGATAAATTGAAGATATCAAAAGTGGTCTATTCTTATTTGAAAAGAGCAGGTTTAACGTCTAGGATAATATGATAAAGCAGTTGCCAACAAAGCATTTGCAAAGATTGTTAAATAATGAATGTGATGTTATTTTATATCAAGAAGGCTTGTCTGAAGAAGGTGAGCCTTTAACTTCTTTGAATTTGAAAAAACAGAAATGTAGATTTGTTGAAAAAACGAAAGTTGTAATTAGTTCAGATGGGAAAAAGGTTGAATTGATTGGAAAAGTAATATTACTAGGAGATATAGCATTAAAGATAAAAAAGATAAGTGGTGGTAAAGTAAAAATTAACGAAATAGAATATGAAATTTATCAAGCAAGTAGACCTAGAAATCCAGATGGAACAGTTTTTATGACTGTTTTGGAGTTGATGTAATATGAAGATAACTTATAATAAGGCGAATATAGGTAAAATTATAAATAATGCAAGATTGGCATTAATTGATACTGCTGAGGCTACAAAAACTGATTTAGTTCAAAGTCAGACAATGCCATTTTATGAAGGTACATTGCAAAATGATAGTACATTTGTTGATGATAATAAGATAAAAAAAGATAAGGTAAAAATTGTATCAGATACACCATATGCAAGAAAAATGTATTTTCATCCAGAGTATAATTTTAATAAGGAGAAAAATCCAAATGCAGGTGGAAGATGGTTTGATGCATATATAAATGGTTCAAAGAAAAATTTATTAGCGAATTATTTTAAAAAAGCTTTGAAAAGGAGAAATGGAGAATGATTTCACAAGTTAGTACAGCAGAAATAAAGGATTATTTAAAATCTATTATTACTGAATGTAAACAATGGTATATAGGAAAAATAGATAAAAATAAAGAGAATGCTATTGCTATATATGCTAATCGCAGACAAATAGATGACAATTCAAAATATAAAAGATTAAAAACATATGGAATTTTACCAATTACATTACTACTAAGATGGACAAAAAATTATAATACAGCTGAAAAAATGGCAAATCAAATATATGAACTGTTAGATTGCAGTTCTTTTTTAATTGGTGATTATAGATGTTCAGCTGAATGTTTATATAATGGTCCTATTGATTTAGGAGCAGATGAAAACAATATTTATGAGTTTTCAATAGAATTAAATTTATTATATAGAAAGGGTGAAAATAATGGCAATTAAAACAGGAGTATATCCAGTATATGAAAATCAGTTCCAGGTAGGAGCAGATAAGGAAAGTTTAACAGAAATTGCAGATATGGAATCATTTAGTGTTAGTTTAGATAATGGGGTAGAAGAATGGAACCCATTAGATCAAAAAGGATGGGTAAGAAGGTTAATGACATCTAAATCTGTTACAATTTCTATATCAGGAAAAAGAAACTTTGGAGATGCTGGAAATGATTATATAGCAGGTAAAGCATTAAAGAATGGAAGAGATGCAGAGGGATGTTTGCAATGGACTTTTCCTGATGGTGCAAAATTATTATTTGAAGATGCAGTAATAAATGTAACAAATTGGGGAGCTGGTGATTCAACAGCTGTAATTCCATTAGAATTTGATATGATGTCAAATGGAAAACCAACATATACAGAAGCAGTAGTAGAGTAGGAAAGACCTACTCTTTATTTTATTATATTTAGGAGGAATTAAAAATGGCAAATTTAGATATTAGTTCAAAATTAGGACATGAAAAACAAGAAATAACAATAGCAGAGGGAAAAACATATGAAGTAGATTGTAGTGCTGAAACAATGTTAAAGGCACAAGATATATTTAAAAAAGATGATAGCTTGGAAAGCCTATTTATAGTTATAAAATTACTAATAGGCGAAAAAGCAGAAAAAGATATTAGAGCAATGAAAGTAACAGTAAATGAATTGAAAATAGTTATAACTGCGATTATGGCACAAGCAAGTGAAATTTCATATGAGGAAATGGAGAAACGATTTCCAAGCAAGTAACGATACAGAATTATGGTATGACATAGAAGAAGATTGGTCATTAATAGAAGCTAGTCTAGCTAAACAGTATGGAATAAGGATTAGAAAAGAAATAGATACAATGAGTTATGCAGAATTGTGTAATTTAATATCTGGTCTAATGCCAGATACACCACTACGGAAATATTGTTCAAATTCGTAGTGAAGATGACAAGGAAATATTAAAAAATTTTTCGCAAGAACAAAAAAATATTAGGTGGAAATATAGAAACAAATTAGCAAAAAAAATTAATGCAGAAGACTTCAAACAAGTTATTGCTGAAATGCAGAAAGCATTTAAAGAAATGGCAGGTGATAATACTTGAAAGAAGTAAGATGCCCTTGTTGTAAACAGCTTTTAATTAAAGTAGATAAATGCAAGGGTGAAATAAAATGTACACGATGTAAGAAAATAATAAAAATTGATATAGATGAAAAAGATAGAGTGAGCAACACAACTGTTATGTGAGTAGTTAGCCAATACCTACTTTTACCTTAAAAGAAGGGAGGAGTAGGTATGAGTACTAATGTAGGTGCGGTAGATTTTGATTTATTATTAAATTCAAATCCATTCAATAAAGGATTAAAAAATGCAAGTACACAAATAAAAAATTCAGGTATTCAAAGTTCACTTAAAAGTATAGGTAAAATTATTTTGGCCGCCTTTTCTGTAAAAGCAATCGTTAATTTTGGAAAAGAGTGTATAAATTTAGGTTCAGACTTAGCTGAGGTACAAAATGTTGTTGATGTTACATTTGGAAATTTAAATACAGAAGTCAATAAATTTGCTGAAAATGCGATAGAGCAATTTGGATTAGGTCAAACTGTAACAAAAAAGTATGTAGGTACTTTTGGAGCAATGGCAAAAGCTTTTAATTTTAGCAATAAAGAAGCTTTAGCAATGTCAGAGACACTTACTGGATTAGCAGGAGATGTTGCTTCATTCTATAATTTGTCAACTGATGAAGCATATACAAAATTAAAATCAGTATTTACAGGTGAAACAGAAACTTTAAAAGATTTAGGTGTTGTAATGACACAAAATGCACTTGATCAATATGCTTTAGCAAATGGTTATGGTAAAACGACAGCTAAAATGTCAGAGCAAGAGAAAGTAGCATTACGATATAAGTTTGTATTGGATAAATTAAGTATAGCTAATGGTGATTTTGCAAGAACAAGTGATAGTTGGGCAAACCAAACAAGAGTATTAAGTTTAAGATTTAATGAGTTGAAAGCTACTCTTGGTCAAGGCTTTATTAATATATTTACACCAATTGTAAAAGGAATAAATTGGGTAATAGGTAAATTACAAGTATTGGCCAATGTATTTAAGTCTTTTACAGAAATGATATTTGGCAGTGCTGGTGGAAGTGATGGAAGTGCTAATATTGTATCAGATTTAGTGACGAATGCTACTAATGCAAGTGATGCAGTAGGTGGAATTGGAGATAGTGCTAAAAAGACTGCAAAGGATCTAAAAAGTTTAGCTGCATTTGACACAGCCCAAGTATTAAAGAGTAATGATGATGACAGTGGTTCAGGAAGTGGCGGAGGAGCAGGAAGTGGATTTGGAGGACTTGATATAGGAGATAGCACAAATTCATTAATGCAACAAGCAAATAGTCAAATGGATGCTTTTATTGAAAAAGCAAAAGAATTAGCAAGTATATTTAAAAAAGGTTTTGACGCTAGTTTTGGAAATACAAATTTTGATGGTATAGTAAAACATTTATCAAGTATTAAAGATATTATAATAGATATTTGGACCTCACCTGAAGTCTTAAATTCGGTACAGAGATGGATTGAAACTTGTTTATATGCACTTGGACAGGTAACAGGAGCTATTGCAAGGATAGGTGTAAATATAACTGAATTTTTAGTTGGAAGTATAGATACTTATTTGTTGAAGAATACAGATAGAATAAAAACACATATTTGTAAGATGTTTGATATTTCAAGTGAAAATATAGCATTAGCTGGTAATTTATTTCAAGCATTAGGCGAAATATCAGATGTATTTAGTGGAGATACTGCAAAACAAATTGGTGCCAATATAATAGCAATGTTTGCAAATCCATTTATGAGTGTATCAGAGGTATTGTCAAAATTTATAAAGGATATAAGTGGGATATCTATTCAACCAATTATAGATAATGCTGAAAAAATAAAGGTAGCATTTGAAAGTACATTTATAACTGTTGAAAAAATTACAGCACTATTAGCAGAGGCAATGACTTATATAGGAGATAAGTGGAATGAGGTATATGATACATATATAAGTCCATTAATGGAAAGTTTGAAAACAGGAATAAGTGATACATTTGGTAAATTTTTAGATGTTTATAATCAATATATAGCACCTTTTTTTAATAATATGGCAAGTGGAATTGAGACTTTATGGAATGAACATTTAAAACCATTAGTAGATAAAACAAATGAACTTATTGGCTCTATAGTAAGTGCAATACAAGTCTTATGGGAGAATTGGTTAAAACCTTTAATTGATTGGATTGTAGAAAATATTATTCCAGTTTTAGTGCCAATATTTAATAGCATATGGAATACTATATGCAATGTTTTTGGCTCTATTGCTGATACATTAAGTGGAACAATAGATTCGTTTAAAGGTGTAATTGATTTCATAGTAGGAGTATTTACAGGAGATTGGAATAAAACTTGGGAAGGTATAAAAACATTCTTTTCTGGAATATGGGATACTATGAAAGGTATTGTTGATATAACATGGAATACAATTAAAGGAATAATAGAAACAGCAATAATCATGGTTATGTCAAAAATTCAAGTTACATTAATGGCAATAAAAACAACATGGGAAAATATATGGAATGGAATAAAAACAACAGTTTCCAATATATTTAATTCAATAAAAGTAACAATTTCAGATGTATTTAATTCAATAATGAATACAGCATCTAGTATTTGGAGTAATATTACAACTAATATAACCAATGCGGTTACTAATATAAAAAATGGGATTGTTAATGCATTCCAAACAGCTTACAATATGGTAACATCTATTTTTAATAACATAGGTAGCTTTTTTAGTGGAATTTGGAATAATATTCAAAGTACATTTAGCGATTTGGGAACAAAAATCGGTGATGCTATAAGTGGTGCTGTTAAGTCTGGAATAAATGGTGTATTAGGTATGATAGAGAATACTGTTAATAAATTTGTAAATATGATTAATGGTGCTATTGATGTGATAAATGCAATTCCAGGAGTAAATATTTCAAAACTAAAAACTTTAAGTATTCCAAGACTTGCAGAAGGTGGATACGTTAAGGCTAATACACCACAATTAGCAATGATAGGTGATAATAGGCATCAAGGCGAAGTTGTAGCTCCAGAAGATAAATTGATGGATTTATACAAAAAAGCAAATCAGGAAATGGGATTAGGAAATAATCAAAAAGTAATAGAATTGCTAGAAAATATAATACAGATACTGATCAATTTAAGTTTTGACTTTAATTTATACATAGATAGTTACGAGTTAAATAAGAGACTAGAAAAAATAAAAAATAAAAATAAATTTGCAACGAATGGAGGTTAATTATGTATGAACCAAAATTGATAGTGAATAACATAGAATTACCAGGACTTATTGATTTAATTCCTGGTCCAGAACCTCTATGGGGAGATGGGACAGGTAGAAAAGCGTTAGATGGACATTATAGTGGTACTTTTATAGGTTATTTTACTACTATAGAGGCTAAATTTGGTAAAGTAACAGATGAACAATTTAATTTGATAAAAGCATTACTTGAGCATCCGTTTTTAGAAGGTGTTCAATTTACTTTAGAAAAAGACATGGGAAATTATAAACAAGGAGATTTATTTATAGAAGATTTTTATAATGGGCAAGCTATTAAATCAAGCCCACTTGCTTGTGGAGGATACTGGGATGAATTTAGTGTAGTCTTAACCGCTATTGATAGGAGGCCACAATTGATATGACTGTAAGTAATGAATTTAAAAAAATATCAAAAATGATTAAGCAACAAGACAGTAAAATTATGATAAAAGAGAGTTTACAAAATATAAGTAAAAGTGAAATTACATACAGATTTAATGGCAAACTTTTTAGTACTATAATGAAAGAAATTATTGTAAAAACAAAAGATAAAAGTGTGAAAAAGGGTCAAAATCTTAATTTTAAATATGGATTATATATAAATACTGAATATGAATATATCGACTTAGGTGATTATTATATAAAAGATGAACCAGAGCAAAATAAAGGCTCAGAAACATTAGAAATAACGGCATATGATAAAATGGTTAATTTTATGAATACCTTTAAACAATCTGATTTAAAATTAACTTACCCATGTACATTATTAATATTATTGCAAAAAATGTGTGATATCTGTAGAGTTGAATTATATTCTACAGATTTTTTTCATAATGATCTAAATGTTGATGAAGACTATTTTACAGCACAACAAATAACGTATAGAGATGTTTTAGAAAAAATAGCAAAAACAACCTTGAGTACAATTTATATTAAAGAAAATAAACTATATTTAGCTCCTATATCAGACATTCCAGTTGAAACTTTAGATAGATCTTACTTAACGAAATTAGTAATAACAGATAAATTTGGTCCAGTTAATTCATTAGTATTAGGTCGTGGTGATGTTGAAGATAATGTTGAAGCTAGAGATGATACAAGTATATCACAAAATGGTAGATGCGAAATACGATTTGATGAGAATGAGTTTGTAGAATATCAGCGAGAAAATGTTATAAATAATATGTTTCAAAAAATAAAAGGATTTACATATTATGCTTTTGAAGGAGCTGATTTAGGAATTATTTGGATAGAACCTGCTACATGTATAGCCTTAAAGGATAATGAATCAGATATTTATACTAGTTATTATTTGAGTGCTAATATATTAATAAATACAGGGATAAAAAGCACAATAGAAGCTGAAATATTAAATGAAACAGAAACTGAATATAAAGTAACAACAGATGAAGAAAAAAAGTTTTTAAAAGTTGAGAGAATGGCAAAAAAAAATGAAGGTAAAATATCAGATTTAATTCAAGAAACATCAGAGAATAGCAAAAAAGTAGCTTCTATGGAGATAAATGTAAATAATCTAACAACTAAGGTATCGGAAAGTGAAACATTAATAAACAGTAAAGTAGAGGATATAGATAGAGTAAACGAAGCATTATCAGGTGTGAGTGAGAGTATAAACAATTTAGATGCTAGTATATCAGCTGTAAAAACTGATTTTGAAACTAAACTTACAGAAACTTCAAAGGACTTTCAATTTAGTGTAGATGAAATAAATAGAACATTGGAAAATGGTATAGTGACAAACGGTTTGAAAAACACAAGTGTTGATATAAATATAAATGGTATTAATGTATCAAAATCTGATAGTGAAATGCACACCTTAATTGATAACGAAGGAATGTATGTCAATAAAGGTCAGATTGATAAAACAGATACAAAGAATAATATTCTTACCGCAGATAAAGATGGTGTAATAACAGAGAATCTATATGTAAGAACATACTTAACTACTGGATATCATAGATTTGAGGGATATGAAGAAAACGGAGAAAAAAGGACAGGAATATTCTATCAAGGAGGTGATTTCTAATGGCAGATAATTTGGTGCATTCAGGAGCATATTCTTTTGTATGTCAAGTAGGCACAATAGAGGAAATTACTAATATTCGTATTGGTGGTGGATATTCTGATGAAACATTTACAATAGTATATCATTTTGGAAGTTTAATAGAAGCAATAGAAACTAGAACATCTAATAGAGAGCTACAGTGGCAAATACCAGCAAAGTTTTATGCACAAATACCAAATGCAAAAATGGGTATAGGCTATTTAGAATGTCATAGATATAGAAATGATGCCTTATACAGGACTGATACATGTGATTTAACTGTATATTGCAATGAAGAAAGAAATAAACCAGTTATGACAATTGATGCAAAAGATACAGGAAAAACATTGCCAACTGGGTATAAAACAACAGATTTAACAGGCAGTAATAAGAAAATAATAAAAGGCGTTTCAGATGTTAATGTAACAGTTACAGCTACAGCTAAAAATTATTCAAGTTTGGTTAGTTATAATACATATAACGGCGAAGAATTTGCTAGAAATAGGTTAGGAGCTATTTTTTATGAAACAGTTTCAAATAAGTTCTCTGCTACGTCAACAGATAGTAGAGGTTTTAGTACATCTGTAAGTGAATCACTAGAGATGGCAGAATATGAGAATATAAAAACTACAGAAATAATATTTAAAAGAATTTCTCAGACAAGCAGTAATGTTAAATTTTCAGTTAAAGGAACATATTTTAATGGTAATTTTGGAGCAATAAATAATACAATAACACTAAAATATAGATATAAAGAAGCAGGTACTAATACATGGAGTGAATATGCTAGTCTTACACTAGTAAAAAATAATAATAGTTTTAGCTATTCTAATAATGCTTTACTAACTGATTTAAATTATCAAAAAGCGTATAATTTTGAATTTGTATTAACAGATAAGATAAATATATATACAATACCATTAACTATTACTAAAGGTATACCTGTAATGGATATGGGAGAAAGTGATGTAAATATAAATGGAACTTTAACCAAAAATAAAGAAGAAATTCTTAGTGAAACAGTATTATACAGTAATGCTAGTGGTACAACAGGTACTGTAACGTTATCAGAAAGTGCGGCTAATTTTAAAGAATTACTTATTACATATCATAGGCAAGGTGTTTATTACATTACTCGAGTAATAAGGAATCCAAATGGAAAAACAGTAGCATTAACAGGAAAATATGGTGATGCAAATTTAATGCAAATAAATTCAAAGCTTATTACAATAAATGGTAAAACTATAACTGTTAATGTAGAAATTTTTGCTAATATATATAGTAATAATACAATTTCTGCTTTTGGGACTCAAAATGGTATATATATATCAGAAGTTGTTGGTAGAAGATAGGAGGGATAAACAATGGCTATAAAAAAAGCTATAAAACTAGAAAATGGAATAGTGGTAAATTACCATAGGGTAACTCGAATTGAAAAAGTTACAAATATACAAAACGTTATAGAAGTAACATCTTATATCTCGGAGGAGGCAAGGCAAGAGGAGAAAACAAAAGCTCCAAATGAGGATAAAGATATTTATACGTACACATATACAAAAGTAGTTCCTTATGATGAAAGCATGGATATAAAAAATGTGTACGAATATTTGACAACGCTAGAGAAATACAAAGATGGCGTGGAGGTGTAGTGTATGAAATGCATAATAGTTAGAGATAGAGAGCTAATGGAGATAGACGAATTTATAGGATATGCTGGAGAAAATAGAGCAGAAAGGATTAAATTTGATATACCAGAGGAATTGCAAGGATATGCTAAAAAAATATGTTTTAAAACCGGTGACGGTTGTTTTTTTGACATTTTAGATGGTAACACTTATGTGATAAAAAATAATCTAACAAAATATAAAAGTGTAAAATTTTATTTAGAATTTGCAAAAGAGCTTGCTAATAATGAAATAGAAATAATAAAAACAAGCACTTTACAACTAGAATTTAGAGATAGTTTTAATGCTAATAGCGAACTGTCTGAAGATGAAATTCAAATATTAGACAAGGTTATTGTAAAACTAGGCGATTTAGAAAAAAGAGTAACAGATTTAGAAGAAACAGGTGGAACTCCAGGAGCAGATGGCAAATCAGCCTATGACATATGGCTAGAAAAAGGTAATACAGGCACAGAGGAGGATTTTATAAACAGTTTAAGAGGAACTAACGGAAAAGATGGTAGCAAAGGAGCTCCTTTCAAATATGAAGATTTTACACAAGATCAGTTAGAAGCGTTGCGAGGACCACAAGGCATACCGGGTGTTCCAGGACAAGATGGTAAAGATGGCGAAAAGGGTGATCCATTTACATATGATGACTTTACAACTGAACAATTAGAAGCATTAAGAGGAGAGCAAGGTCCACAAGGTATACCAGGAGAACCTGGTGCAGATGGATATACGCCACAGGCTGGAATAGATTATTTTACAGAAAAAGAAAAGGAACAATTTATGGCAACTCTAAAAGCATATATAGATGGCTTGTTAGAAGAAAAAGAACCAATTGTATTTAATATAACAGCTTCATCTTATTGTACTGTTAATCAAAAAAGAGATTTTGCAACTATGGAAGTTATAAGTAATACAATAGAATGTAATATATATACAGACAATGCAGATAGTATATCAAAAATAGAGTATTCTTTTACATTTGGCGATGAAGCAGAAAGTTGGCAAGAATTAAGTAATTCTAGTTGGAAAATTAAAGATAATAAGATAACAGGTACAATTAGCCGTACTATAAAAATTGCAGATTATCCAGAAACTACATACCCTGTACATTTAAAAGTAAAAGTAACAGATATAGATGGTAATATAACAAATGGAGAGCCAGAAGTTGCTGATATAACAATAAGGCGTTAGTAGGAGGTGGAAAATGTGGAAAAGATATTTAATTGGATAAGTGTTACATTTGGTGCAATAGGTGGCTTGCTAGTATCCTTTTTGGGAGGACTAGACAAGCTTTTATATGCATTATTAATATTAATGGTATTAGATTATATTACAGGAATATTAAAGGCAATATATAATAAAAAACTAAGTTCAAAAATTGGCTTTAAAGGAATAATCAAAAAAGTATTGACAGTAATAATAGTAGGAGTATCTGTATTGTTAGAACATTCTTTTGGAATACCTGCTATTAGAGAAATTGTAATAATGTTCTTTGCAATAAATGAGGCAATTAGCTTGTCTGAAAATGCAATTCAGATGGGATTACCATTGCCAGATAAATTTAAAGAAGTGCTATTACAGTTAAGAGATCAAAATAACGAAAAATAGGGCATAGTAAGATATTGCTATGCTCTAAAAAATGGCTTAAAAAGGAAATATGAGAACAGTTTATTGTAAACTAAGAATGGAGGAATAAAAAAATGAGTAATGAAGAATTTTTAGAAAAAGCAAAAGAATTAGTAAAGGAATATGCTATTGAACATTTTGATAAGAGTGATGAAACACCAGAATTTAATGTATTTATAGTATGGAGTTGTAAAACATTACAAAATAGCAAGGTATTATTGAGTACAACATTATTTGATGGAATGTACTACGAAGTTACATTAAATGGAGATAAAAAAGAAATATATTTCGATGCTTACAAAAAGTTTGAAAATAAATGTATAAGAATGGAGGAATAAAATAATGAAAAATGAAGTAGATCAAGATTTTCAAGGAGAAACATATAAAATAGAGGAGTGTGAGGAATAATGAATTTAAGAGAGTTTGGCGATTGGGCATTAAATCAAAGAAGTGTGGCAAATCCACCACCAAATAATGGATATTCAGGACAATGTGTAAGCTTAGTACAACAGATGTTATATCAGGTATTAGGTATACCATTTCAAGCACATGGTAACGCTAAAGATTGGGAATACAATGTACCAGCAGGCTTTACAAAATTGCCAGCAGGAACACCTTTGCAAAGAGGGGATATACTTGTATATGGTGCTAATTATGGTGGAGGATATGGACATATTGGCTTTATAGATGCTAATTTTAAGTTTTTCGATCAGAATGGAATAAATAAGTTAGCAGTAGGTTACAGAGATCAGCCATTTGAAGGATATAGATGTATACTAAGATATAATAAAGGTTTTGACTGTGCAGATACAGTAACAGCTTTTACTGTAAGAGTAGACAAGGCAGAGGCTAATGTTAGAGCGCAACCTAATAGCCAAAGTGCAATAATTCCACAACCTGGTGCAAGTTGTTTAAAAAAAGGCGATACATTTAAAGCAGTAGGAACTGTAACAGGCGAAAGCGTAAATGGTAATAATATATGGTATAAGAGTGCCAAAGGTAATTATGTATGGTCTGGTGGTTGTAGCAGAATATAAGATTAGTGGGCTTAACCCACTATCATGAATTTTTTGCTTGACAAATTTTGTGAAAAATGTAAAAGTGCTTGACTACATATCTGTCAAGTAATAAATTTTTAATAATATTCCAGAAATATTGCATTTTGATTATAAAAAACTAGGGACGAATATCCCTAGTTACTTGATTTTTAAAATATCACTTGGCTCACATTCTAATATTTTACATATTTTTTCTAAAGTAGAAAAGTGAATACTTTTTGTTTCGTTATTCATTAAATTTGATAGTGATTGATAACCACCCTCCATATTTTTTATAAACCAGTATTTAGTTTTATTTTTTTCTTTTAATATTTCATTTATCCTTAAATATATCATTTATATTTCCTCCCTTACCATTATTTTACAGGAAACTTATTGGTATTTTAACTATGCTTTGTTATAACTATTGTATAAGTAAGTTATCTTTGATATAATTACATTGGTGATAGTATGGAAGAATTAGAAATGACATTAGTAATACTTAATGAAATAAAAGAGATGATGAATGAAGATGTGGTTAGAGAGGATATAGTTGAATATATAGATAATAAAATTAAGTATGTAAATACAAAAATTATTGATTGTGACAAAACTTCTAATTATATAGAGAATTTAGTTAAAGAATTAAAATAATACCTATGTTGTAGAGTAGTTAAAATTGTTTACATAATATGTTATAATAAAATAATAATGGAGGTATTTATATGTATCATGAGCTATTAAAACAACTAAATGTTTTTGAAAAAGTATTATTTATAATATTAAAAAACTACTCTATAAAAGTATATAAGATTGGAATTAAAAAAGGATATAATTGGGATAGTAAAATTTGTTGACAATTTGTTGATAACGGGTTATTTTTTGCCATATTTTTATGTACTAAAAATTTTGCAAAAATGCTTATATTGCTTAAAAAATCAATATATTACTGGATTTGAAAATTTTACATAAAAATGCGAAATACACACACACACACGCGTAGTATATTAAATAATAGAAGAAAAAACCAAGGTGTTACTGCGCAAAAAAATACATATATAAATACCATAGTTAAGAAAGAATACTTAGCTATTGGTATTTGTGCTGTCAAAAAGTAAAAATGTTTATGAAATATATTAAGAGGTTTATAAAAGAGGCTTAGTGATAATAAAATAAGCTAAAAATATAACATTAGATATATTAAGTAAATACCAAGGAACAAAAGAAAAAAGAGGTAAAAAAAGAAATAAGAAAAAACAGAAAGGAGGAGTAGTGTAAAAAATCAAGATAAAAATTGAAGAATAAAAATAATATTAAATAAGATATTAAAGTAAAAAAATAAGAGAGGAAAAGAGTATGAAAAGTAAAGATAAAAAGAATATAGAATATGAAAAAGAGAATATAGCAAAAAGTGGTATAAGTCTAATAGTACTAGTAATAACAATTATAGTGATAATAATAATAGCAGGAGCAGTAATATTAAATTTAACCCAGAATAATCCAGTAAATGATGCAAAGAAAGCAAAATTTATGTCAGATGTAGATACATTTAAAAGCGAACTTAGTTTGTATGTAGCAAATAAGCAAGCAGGAACACTTGGAGCATACAATGGAGAAAAATTATATGCAGATAAAGAAAGTGTAACAGAGAATGGAAAAAAAGATACAAGTAGAACAATAGGAGATGTAATAACATCAATAAAAAATACAAAATATGTAGAAAGTATAGAAATAATGGGAGGAAGTTTGGTATATGTAGGAGACTCAAAAGAAGAAACAAATTGGTGTAGTGGGATAATAGAAGCAACAGAATTTGGAATAAATGTAACAACAATACCAAGTGACAATGGAATAAGCGGAAAAATAACATTAAAAGGTTCATTAGTAGACGCAAGTAAAATAGAATGGTACAAGGTATATGCAAAGAAAGTAACAGATTTAGAATATAAAGCAAAAGAAGATTATAAAAGTACAGAAAAATCAAGTGAAATAAGCTACAATATAACAGGATTAGAAGAAGATGCAGAATATATGGTAAAAGTAGAAGTAAAAATGGAAGATGAGACAGAAGCAAGAGGAAAAGAAACAGAGAAAGTAATAACATATCCAGATAGTACACCGCCAACACCACCAAATATAACAGTACCAAGTGAAGTAACAAGTTATGATATAGAAGGAATAACAGTAACCCTAAAAGATAATGTAGGTGGAAGTGGAATAAATGAAGAGGAATGTAAGTATATAATAAATCAAGTAAGTACAACATATGATGCAGAAAATAGTATATGGGAAAGTGCAAATAAAATAGAAAATATAGTAGATGGAAGTGCAAATATAAAATGTAATGTAGAAAGTGATGGAGAATATTACTTACATATGTTAATAGTAGATAATGAAGGAAACAAAACAGTAGCAAAGTCAGAAAAGATAATGGTAAAGTTAGAAACAGGAATACAAACAAGCGAAGTAATGTTAAATTCAAGCACATATTATGGAAAAGTAGTAAGTAATTATACAACAGGAAATAGCGCAGTAGACACAGCGTTAGCAAATACGGGAGTAGTATGGAAAATATTCTATGCAGGTGAGAACCCAGCAACACATGAAAATAATATATACTTGCTAGCAAGTGATTACGTACCAAATAGTACGTTGCCAAAACAGGATAGAATAAATAAAAATGGAGAGTATAGAATATCTCTTAGAAACGTATGGACATCTTATGAAGGTACAACTAGTATAACAGATAAAAGGATAAAAGGATTAAACTACGATTATTTTGTAACAAATAGGTATATAAGTAGTGGATATAATATGAAAGCAGTAGGATATTTATTAGATATAGAAGAATGGAATAAGAATTATAGAAATGCGACATACGCAGATTATGCAATAGGAGGACCAACAGTAGAGATTTTACTCAAAGTATATAATCAAACATATGGAACATCGTATGAATATAAAGCAGCTCATGCAAATGGATATTCAGTAAGGGAAACAGCGACAGACAGTTGGAAATATTATGTGCAAACTATGATAGATAATAATGACCAACTATACAATTGTGATCATGACAAAGCAGTTGGTATGTGGCTTGCCTCTACTTCGATGAACTACACCGACTATGTGATGTGTTTCAATGTTAATTCTCATGGCAGCAGTGTAAACTACGACAACTACCTATATAGTGATCTTGCTTGTAGGCCTGTAGTTTGTTTAAGTTCTGATATCAAATTGGAGCCATCAGGAGAGGGATATATATTAAAATAGGTACCACCTTAGTACCTGACACTTTTTATGGAAGCTTAGAGTATCAAGGACTGTAGACAGCAAAATGGCGTCCGATAGAATGTAAAAAACTGGTAAAATAGATCAAAAATGAGATCTAATTTACCAGTTTATTTTGTGTTAAAAATTAGGATTACATAAAAAATAAAATAGTGAAAATATAAGAAAAAAAGCGCAGAAAGTCCCTATAAAAAATGTTTTTTTTAAAAAAGTTATGTAAAATAATAATGTTGTTTATGATAAAATAAAAGTACAGAAAAAGTGGAAAGTAAAAGTACACAATTTTCTGTACTTTTTGGGTTCTTCCGCAATTTATGTGATTAATATTGCAGAAGAACCTTTTGCTTTAATAGTTCAAAGCTACATCTTCCATACATAGTTCTCTTTATTACTTTTATCTTATTTACACTTCCTTCTGCTAATCCATTATTATAATCATACTTTATTCCATTTCTTACAGCTTCTATATCTCTTTCTATTCCGATTTATAAAACTGTTTATTTCTGGTATTTTTAATTCTTTTGTTGTTTCAATCCATTTATCTAAGTTCTCTATTTTTTTACTAAACATTATTTCTTTGAATTCTTTTATTACTTCATATATTTTTCCTGCTTCTGGGAACATGGAAATAACCTTATCAAACATTTCTTTTGTTATATTTTTTACCTTATCAATTTTTTTATATAATAGTGAAATCATTGTTGTTCTTTCTACTACATGTTTTAATTTTTTTTCTTCTACTTGTTCTTTTTTTATTTTTGAAAGATAAGTTCTAAGTAATGAGTCAGAGCCTTTATATCCTTCTTCTTTTATTGCGTCTTTTATTAATTTCCATGTAAATCCTTCATTATTCATTTTTATAATTTTACTTTTGTATTTATCCAATTTACTCGCATATTCTCGATTTTTATTTTCATTAATTGGTTGTTCTGTTATCTTTAGATATTTTTTTACTGTTCTGTCATCAATGTTAAATTTTCTTGCTACAACTGAATATTTATGGCATTTCTTATATTCTTCTTGAACCTCTTGTATCAGTTGCCATTTATTTTTGTTCCTTACTTGTGATTTTAATTCATTCATTGGAAGTTGATTATACTTTTCCTTATCTCTCATAGGAATTTTATTATATTCTATAACACTTTTTTCAGATATACCTAAATATTGAGCTATTTCAATTATTCTATATTTCTTTTCTTTTAATTCTTTTACCTTCATTATTAAATCCCATTTTGTTTTATACTCATATTTCTTTTTTGTTTTTGAAATTTGGCTTTGTTCATCATCACTTATATTTATTTGTTTTTTTAATAATCTTTTTAATGCATCTTTAGCATAATCGGTAAGATTTTTTAATATATGAAATCTATCTGATATTTGTTTAGCATTAGGGTGAGATTTATCACTAGCTGATTTGTACATTACACCACCATCCCTTGAAATAATTTCAAGGTTAGGATATGTTTTTAACCATTCTGTAACATCTTCTTCTTGTCTAGATTCAAGTAAATCAATTATTTGGTGAGTTTCTATATCAATCATAACGGTTCCATAATTTTTGCGTTTTTTCAATGCAAAATCATCAATGCATACTTTAGTTACTTTTTCTTTATCTACTATTGTTATTGTTTTTTTTTAGTAATCTTAAAATAGTATCATCTGAAATATTTACTAACCCTTTATTTACAGTTGTTTTCGCATAGTGTGCACTCATACCTTTTGTATCTCCTACAATCCTATCTTTTAGTCTTGTAGTCATTCTTGCATGACTTTCTATAAAATCAAATTTTTCTGAAAATGTTTTTATTTGACACTCCTTGTTTTTGCAAAAAAATGTTTTTGTTTCTAAGTTTAAAATTACTTTATTATCTTGAATTGGTAAATCTTTAATTGTTCTAAAATATTTTGTATTAATTTTAGATGATTTCTTTCCACAACATGGGCATATTGCTGATTTATTAGTTCTTTTAATGTGTATATTTGATATACCATCAATCTCTTCATAACTTATTACTTTTATTTTTTTATCTAGTTTTTTCATTAGTTCTTCCATATAAAAATTAACCTCCAAATTTGTTGATGTTATTGTATCACAAAAACATCAAATTTGGAAATATTTTTTCACATAAATTGCAGAAGAACCATTTATATTTTACCACTAACAATGTTTAGGGAATTTGTGATATCGTGAACTTTTCACAGCCGATATGAAGAAAATGAATAATTAAATAATTATATATACTTAATAAACATAAATATAATATTTCACTTCAACCAAAAACAATATAAAATATTTCAAAATTAAGTGTAGAAATGATTATATCAATTTTTAATATTTTAGGCTGTGAATTGTAACTGAAAATATTAGAAATCTTTAAAAATTGTCAGGGGAAATTCATGAAAAATTGTAAAAAATACTGTTAATATTAATTGATTTGTGATAATATATTATATATCTAAACAAAAAAAGGAGTTATACTATGAAAAAGTATTTTGACGATAAAATAAAGATAGATTTTAAAATACCAGATTATCTAGTAAAGACAATAAAAAATCTAATTAATGAGAGAAAAGCAAATGGGCTGCATATAGATTTTTATGAGGAAGATTTTATTAGTGAATGCAACCAAGCCTATAATGATGGAGTAATCAATATTGAACAAGTAAAATTATTACGAGAAAAGCATTTATGAAAGGAAAAACAATATGAAAAATAATTTTTATATTACATCAAATAATGAAATATTAAATAGATATGATGGGGCTGATAATAAAAAAACAATCATTGATGAAGATGGTTATCTATATTTATTGAAGTTGCCTTCCGTAGCCAAATATAATAGTGAAGCAGCATATTCAAACAATATATTTTCTGAATATATATGTTGTCATATTTTTGAAACAATCGGAATAGAAGCACAGCAAACTTATTTAGGCACTTTTCTAAACAATATGGGAATAGAAAAAATTGCTTGTGCTTGCCGTGATTTTACAACACAAGAATGGAAACTTGTTGAATTCCAAAAGTTAAGAAATAGTTATGATGAGATAAGTAACAATTCTCAAGGTGGAAGTACAAATTTAGAAGATATAAAAGATGTATTAAATAATCATAGTCAGATAGTAGACAAAGAAAGAGAAATATTTTTGGGATATGTTTATAGTTGATGCTTTAATTGGTAATTTTGATAGACATAATGGAAATTGGGGTGTTTTAGTTAATGATTATACACAAGAACTAAGAGTTGCTCCAATATATGATTGTGGTTCTTGTTTGTATGCTCAATTAACAGATGAGCAAATAGAAAAAGTCCTTAATAATCCACAAGATATTAATATTAGAATATATGAAAGACCTTTATCAGCATTACTATTAGACAACAAAAAAATTAATTATTATGATTTTATTAATTCTTTAGGAAATGAAGATTGTAATGAAGCATTACGAAGAATAATGCTAAAAATAAATATGGATAAAATAAACAATATTATAAATAGCACATCATATATTAGTGATGTGAGAAAAGAATTTTATAAAACAATTCTTGAAAAACGATATGAAAAGATACTTGTTACAGCATACAAAAAAATGTTGGGACGGTATTGAAAAATAGAAGATATAAGCCAAAAGGAAAGATATTGTTAAGAAATATAGCAGTCTTTCTTTTTTACGCTATGTTATTATATTTTACTTTAGAGTTATAATTTATTAAATACACTGTTATACGGATATATGGAACTCGTGGAATTTAATCAACTTTATTTTTTATAATAGAAATGAAAGAATATATAAAGATAATTTTTCTGTACTTTTAGCTTATCATTAAAAATGTCACTGATTTATGAATTTATTTTAATATATGTAATTTATTTACTTAGAAAATAATATAATTTATTAAATGAATAATGAATTTTACATTTTTTTTAAAAACAGCAGAAAAGTAGTTTACAAAAGTCTTTTATTTGTGGTATAATGTATTTATTATTGAGGTGAAGGAGGGCATAAGTGTATGCTTTTACAATATTTAATTGAAAATTTAGGTGATACGAAGTTAGAGGTTATTGGAAGTACAAATATTGAGATAGGAAAAATCGAGTATGACTCAAATAAGGTGGCTACAGGAGATGTGTTTGTGGCTATAAAAGGTTTTCGTGAAGATGGAAATAATTATATAAATAGTGCACAGGAAAACGGAGCTAAATGTATTATTTTTGAGGGAGAGTTTGAAAATTATATAGATGGCATTACTTATATAAAAGTAACTGATACAAGGGAAGCACTTGCAATTATATCAGCGGTATATTATGATTATCCTGCAAATAAATTAAAAATGATTGGTATAACAGGTACTAAAGGTAAGACTACAACAGCATATATGGTAAGAGATATATTACTTGCATCTGGTAAAAAAACAGGAATGATTGGCACTATATATAACACATATAACAATATTCAAATAGAGTCTACAAGGACATCTCCAGAGTCACTTGACTTACAAAAATTATTAAAAGATATGGTAGATGCAGACATTGAATATGTAGTTATGGAAGTAAGTTCTCATGCATTAGAGCTAAAAAGAGTTTATGGTATTAACTTTTTAGTTAGTGTATTTACTAATTTATCAGAGGAGCATTTAGATTTTCATGAAACAATGGAAAATTATTTAAATGCAAAGGCAAAATTATTCGAAGTATCTGATTATGCATTAATCAATGGGGATGATATATATGCACCACGTCTTTTAAAAATGGTTAAGTGTAAAACTGCTACATTTGGATTAGATAATGAAGTAAACTTAACTGCTGGTGATATAAGAGTTAATGCAGAGTATGTTGAGTATAAAATGTATATAAATAAAATGTTGGAAACTATAAGGATAAATATTCCTGGTAGATTTACTGTATATAATTCACTTGCTGCAATAGGAGTATGTAGTTTTCTTAATTGCCAGATGGATGCAATTTTATTAGCACTTGCAAACGTTAGAGTACCAGGTAGAAGTGAAGTTGTGCCTATAAATAAAACATTTACAGTTATGCTCGATTATGCCCATAATCCATCAAGTTTAGAAGCAATACTAAGCTCTGTAAAAAAACACGCCAAGGGAAGAATAATTTGTGTATTTGGGTGTGGTGGAAATAGAGATACTACAAAAAGAGCTATTATGGGAGAAATTGCAGGAAGACTTGCAGATTTTATAGTAATTACTACTGATAATCCTAGAGATGAAGAACCAAAGAAGATAATGAGTCAAATTGAAGAGGGAATTAAAACAACAAGAGGATTATTTAAAAGTATTGAAAATAGAAGAGAAGCGATAAAATTTGCTATGAGAATTGCATGGAAAAATGACATAGTAATAATTGCTGGAAAAGGACATGAAACATATCAAATATTAAAGAATAACAAGAAGATAAAATTTGATGAAAGAGAAATTGTAAAGAAAATTGCGGCGGATATGCCTGATAAAAATATAGAGAGCTAATTTTTTGGAAGGAGAAATATATGAATTTACAGACACTAAATTTGGTAATTGCTTTTATTGCTACTGTAATATTAGGAGCATTTGTAATACCTATACTAAAAAAATTAAAAATAGGTCAGATAGTAAGAGATGATGGTCCTGAATCACATTTAAAGAAAAGTGGTACACCTATAATGGGTGGAGTTGTAATGATTATTGTTGTAACCGTGCTTCTTGGGATAAGAGCAATACATAATCACACTTTGCTATTACCTATAGTTGCAATACTAGGATGTGGAATAATAGGTTTTATAGATGATTATATAAAATTAATATTAAAAAGTAGTAATGGTTTATCTCCTAAAATGAAAATGCTAGGTTTGTTTATTGTCACAGCAATATTTATATTTTTGTATTTAAATGTATTTAAACTTGGAACTGACATTATTATACCTATATATAACCAACCTGTAAATTTATCAGTTGGAGTATTTATAGTATTTACAGCATTTATACTACTTGCAACTAGTAATGCAGTAAATCTTACCGATGGACTTGATGGGCTTGCTTCAGGAGTAGTAGCAATTATTATGACTTTCTTTACAATAATTGCTGTAAAAGATGGAAATACTGATATGGCAATTTTAGGCAGTTCAGTTACAGGAACTTGCTTAGGCTTTTTAGTATTTAATGCTCATCCTGCTAAAGTATTTATGGGAGATACAGGTTCTTTAGCACTTGGTGGAGCAGTTGCAAGTATTGCTATAATATTAAAAATGCCACTATATTTAGCAATTGTTGCGTTTGTATGTATATTAGATACATTGTCTGTAATTTTACAAGTAGCATATTTTAAACTTACGAAAGGAAAAAGAATATTTAAGATGGCACCTTTCCATCATCATTTAGAACTTAGCGGAATTAAAGAAACAAATGTAGTTTTAATGTTTTGGTTTGCAACACTTATTCTTTGTGGTGTAGCATATATTATATAAGTAAAAGAGGTTATTATGAAAAAGATAAGTATTGTAGGGAGAAAGAAAATATTTAATGGTGGAAATAATAGTAATAATATAGATTTTAGTATGCTTGCTACTATATTTATATTGCTAGCAATAGGTCTTGTAATGGTATCATCTGCAAGTTCATATTCAGCACTTACTAATTATTCAAATAGTAACCATTATTTATCAAGACAACTATTATTTGCCATAGTTGGTGTAATAGCTATGCTTATAATATCTAATATAGATTATAATACGTATAAAAAATATGGATATATGTTTTATTTTATATCCATAATTATGATGATTTTAGTACTTATACCAGGGATAGGGCAAACGAGAAATGGTGCAACTAGATGGCTTGGTTATGGTAACTTTACATTTCAACCTTCAGAGATTATGAAACTTGCAACAGTACTAGGAATAGCTACATATTTGACTAAAAATTACAGAAAATTAAATAGTATAAAAGGGTATATAAAACCATTTCTAATGTTAGCACTCGTAATTTTTATAATGTTTTTGCAAAAGCACCTTAGTGGAACTTTAGTAATGATTATTGCGGCAGTATCAGTTATTTTTGCAAGTGGAATTAAGATAAAATTAAAATATATTATACCTATAATAATTATTGGTGGAATAGTTGTAGCAGGATTTATTATTGCAGAACCATTTAGATTAAAAAGAATAATGTCGTTTATGAATCCTGAAGAGGACATAAAGGGTGCAAACTGGCAGGCTGCTCAAAGTTTGTATGCAATTGGTGCAGGTGGAATATTTGGTAGAGGTTTAGGACAGAGTAGACAAAAATATCTATGGCTACCAGAAGCACAAAATGACTTTATTTTTGCAATTTTAGGTGAAGAACTAGGTCTAGTTGGAAGTATAAGTGTAGTAGCATTATTTACATTTTTTATATATAGAGGTTATAGAATAGCTATAACGGCTAAAGATATGTATGGTTCACTTTTAGCAGCTGGAATTACAAGTGTTTTTGCACTTCAAATTATTGTAAATATTGCAGTTGTAACTTGTACTATTCCTGTTACAGGTATGCCATTACCATTTTTTAGTTATGGTGGAACATCACTTGCAATAAATCTTTTTGCAATGGGAGTCGTGTTAAATATATCAAGAACTTGTAAAAAATAATATTTTTTGCTAGAATGGAAGTGATAATAAATGAGAGTAGTTTTTGCATGTGCGGGTACAGGTGGACATATAAATCCGGCAATAGCAATAGCTAATGTTATAAAATCTAATGAAAAGGATTCAGAATTTTTGTTTATTGGAACTAGTAATGGTCTAGAAAATGAAATTGTGCCAAAATCAGGGTATAAAATTTCACATGTTAGAACTGGTAAAATTGTAAGGCGCTTTACGTTGAAAAATATTTCTTCTCTTTTTAGAGCATATAGCGGTATTGGTGATGCAAAAAAAATATTAATGGAGTTTAAACCAGACCTTGTTATTGGTACAGGTGGGTATATATGTGTACCTGTAATGCTTGCTTCAAGAAAATTGAAAATTCCATATATATTGCATGAGAGTAATGCTTTCCCAGGACTTTCAGTAAAGTTACTTGCAAATAATGCTGCTAGAGTTTTAGTAGGGTTTGAAGAGGCAAGAGCTAGGCTTAAAAATAAAAAAAATGTAGTATATACTGGAAATCTTGCTAGATTTAGTAGTAGTACTATGGATAAATTAGATAAAAACTTATGTAAAAGGAATTTAGGACTTGAAAAAATTACTAAAAAGATTGTTTTAGTTACATGTGGTAGTCAAGGTGCAAAAAGGATTAATGATGTTATAATTGAACTAGTAAGGCAAAAACTTAGTAAAGAATTGTTTTTTGTTTTAGTTGCAGGTCCAAAAAATTATGATGAAATTATTAAAATAATTGATGATATACGAAAAGATTTATATACACAAAATATTAATATAGATGATTATATAAAGGTTGAAAGATTTGTGTATAAGATGGAGCAAATGTATAAAGTAGCAGATATTTGTATTACAAGAGCAGGAGCTATGACTATAACAGAGTTAGAAATTGCAAGCAGACCAGCAATACTTATACCACTTCCATATGCAACAGAAAATCATCAATTTTATAATGCAAAAGTACTAGAACAGTTAAATGTAGCAAATATAATTGAAGAAAAAGATTTAAATATAGATGTATTGTATGATTTACTAGTTAGCATGATACAAGATATTAACTATACAAAAATGACAAGAAATTTTAGTGATGTAAGACAAGAAAATGTAAGTGAAAATATTTATAAAAATATTGTAGAGGTACTAAAGAAGTAGGTGGTAACTTGAAAGATAGTGATTATAGTGAAAAGCAGCCACGAAGAAGAAGAGCTGTAATAGATGATGGAGAAAAGAAAAAAGAGAAGGTTAAAAGCAGTGTAGAGAAAAAAAAGCAAAATGAAATAGAAATAAATAATACGAAAAAAAATAAAAAGATTGAAAAAACTAATGAGGATAAAAAAACATATAAAACTGATAAAAGTGTAGATAAAAAAGTTTCAAAAAAAACTGAAAAGGAGTATGAAAAAAAGAAACCAAAGAAAAAAAATTCACATAAGTTTATAAAATTTATGTTATTTCTTTTTTTTATTATTATTTTGTCAGTAGGAATATATTTGTTATTGACACTTGATTATTTTAAGCTCGAAACGCTTGATATTGATGGAACTAACAGATATACAGTTTCAGATATTTCACAGGTTGCTAATATAAATGTAGGTGGGAATATATTTGTACAATTATTTAAATGGAGAAAACATGATTTTTCTAGCTTGCCATATATTGAAACTGTAAATTTAGGAATTGAGCTTCCTAATAAATTAACATACAAGGTTATTGAAAGAGAATCCATATATTTTGCATATGATAAAGAAAAAGATGTATTTTTTAGATTAGATAATAATGGTAATATTTTAGAACAATGTGAATCAAGTTCTAAAAAGCCTAGTGAAGTATATATGTATGGAATTACGTTTGATAATGAAGTTGAGCTTGGTAAAAAAATTAATGAGGTAGATTTATCTAAAATTGCTATATATGTAAAAATATATAATGAGTTTGTAAATAGTAATATCGATGGCAATATTACTAAAGTAAATTTTGAAAATTCATTGACAACTATTACAATAAATGATAAACTTAATTGTATCTTTCCAAATGATACGGATTTGGAATATAAAATGGGATTTTTAGAGGGAATTTTAAACAAATTATCTCAAGATACGACTGGTACAATTGATATGACTAAAACTAGACCAGTGCTTTCTGGTTACTAAAAAGGAGTGATATAGTGGAAAATTTTGAAAAAAAAGATGTAGAAAAAAATGATATAAAAGAAAAAGAAAAAAATGTAGGACAAACTGAGAACGAAAAGAAGAATATATTTTATAGTATAAAAAAATTTTCTAATAAACATTCAGTTATACAATATTCAACTATTGGAATAGCACTATTTTTCTTAAGTCTTATGCTTGCATCTCAGATGAAAAGTATAAGCAATACAGAACAGGTATTGGCTGGAAAAAGAGAAGATCAATTAGCTGATGAGTATATAACTTTACAAAATAATTATAATGATTTAAAAGAAAAATATGAGGAAAGTCAAAGTGTTGTAGAAGAATATCAGACAAGCTCTGCTTCTAATAATAAGCTTATTGCCTCTATGAAGTCACAAAATGAAACACTTGCTGCACTTGCGGGTACAACTAATCTTAAAGGTGAGGGAATAATAATTACTCTTGATGATGGTACTGCACAAAATTCAGAAGATAAAGAGGAGGTACTTGTACATGATAGTGATTTGATAACTATTGTAAATGAGCTTAGATGTGCTGGTGCAGAAGCTATATGTATAAATAACCAGCGTTTAATTTCAACCTCTTCAATACGTTGTGTAGGTTCAGTTATACAAGTAAATTATCAAAGAGTTGCAGCACCTTTTGAAGTAAAAGTAATTGGAAATGCACAATATTTAGAAAGTGCTATAAATATAAAAAATGGTGTAGCTGATCAGATAAAAAGTCATGGAGTTGAACTTACAGTTCAAAGAAATAGTAACATTCAAATACCTAAATATGATGGTACGTTAAACTTTACCCATGCAAAGGACGATAATTAGAAGAGGGAGGAGTAAAAATGGTAGGAATTCTTATAATATTAGTGTTTGTAATTGCTGGAGTATTGACAGGACTTAATATTTCAGTACCATATTCATACTCACAGTATATGGCAGTTGCAATACTTGCCTGCTTAGACTCTGTATTTGGTGCACTTTCTGCAAATATGGATAATAAGTTTAAAATGAATATTTTTATATCAGGTTTTTTAGGAAATGCTATAATTGCAGTATTTTTGGTATTTATAGGGATAAAGTTGAATGTTGATATTTATCTTGCAGCAGTAATTTTATTTGGCGGTAGAATTATTAATAATTTTGCTACAATTAGAAGACAAGTAATATCAAAAATAGAAGAGAAAAGAAATAGTTTGAATAAAAGTAAGAATTTTTCAAACTAAATAGATTATTTTTTATATTTATTAACAAAAAAATATTCAAAAGTATGGAGATAGTTTTTATATGAAAAGTAAGTTTAATGAAAGTTCAAAAGCATTAATGATATGTGATTTGGCTAATAGTATAGTAAGGCTATTTGGTGAAACTTTTTTAGTTGCATATTTTCTAGAAATATCGAATGAAAATATAATTCAAATATCTATATATTATATAATTATATATACATTATTAGGAACTCAAAATTTGATACTTGGTAGATTAATGAAAAGTAAACCATATAAAAGAATAACTGTATATAGAGTTGGAATTATAGTAAAATCAGTATTTATATTATTAATAGTATTATTTAAAGAACAAATTAGTAACTACTATGTAATTTTTGCAATATTTTATGGAATAGCAGAGGCTTTGTATTGGTCTGCACATGATGTAATGAATATAGATGTTGTAGATAATTTTAGTAGAAAAAAGTATATGGTAGTATCAAGAATTGCAGGTAAGGTTATTGATATAATTATTCCAATTGTACTAGGAATATCAATAAATCTTAGCTCCTTTGTAAATATGGCCATATATATTTTTGCTATAACACTAATTCAAATAATAGTATCTTTTAGAATTGAGCTGGATAAATTTACGACAAAAGGTTGTGATGAAAAATATAGTTTAAGAAATTATATAAAAAAATTATCGCAGGAACAAAAAATTAAGTTTGGAAAAATGTGTAAAATTGCTTTCTTGTATGGTGTTATAATGGATATAATAAGAGTATTAGTTATAGTAATAACAATTATGACATTCAAAACATCGCTTAATTTAGGAATTCTTACAACAATATTTTCAATATGTCAAGTAGTATCATTGTATATATTTAATAAATTATATCAAGAAAAATATGCAAAGGGAGTGCTAAGTCTTTGCTCAATATTAGCAGTATTAGGTGTGTTAGGGTTAATTTTTAATATAGATAAAACTACATTAATACTATATAATTTTACATATAGTATAACTATTTGTGTATTGGAAGTTATGTTTAAAATAAAAAGTGGTAAGTTTGTTAAAGAGGAAAATATAGAAGAATGGATAATTGAATACCATACATTTATAGAGTTGTTTATGGATATTGGTAGAATAACAGGATTTTTATTTATGATTATAATAGGTTTGTTAAATAATGTAATATATTTTAAGATATTATTATTGATTGTTACAATATGTATACCCTTGTATGCAAAAATAATGTATGAAACTGAAAAATAGTGTGATTTGAGATAATAGATTTATAGGAGAATTTCAATAAATTTACTATAAATATGGTCAAACTGCAATATATAAAGAGTATAGATAAGATAACTGGCATACTGAGTATTTACATTCACATACATTACAACAAGTAATAATAAAGTTATACAAAACTATAAAAGTTATTTAAAATCAAAATAAGAGTATGAAAAATATAAAACAAAATTTAAAGGAAAGCCAAGAAAACCTAGATACAAATGAAAAATAAATCATGAAATAATATTTACCAAGTATGTATTGATTTGCGCCTAAAAATATACAACTAATTGCAAATTAAGATATACATATGTTGTATAAAAAAATTCGAATAATAATATAAGCTATTTATTTTACGGTTATATTGGTGTCAGAAGATAAAGAGATTACCACATATTATAAATTTAATCTAAATATGAGAAAATTGATAACAATTTTATTTCCTTATAACGAAAAAATAAAATATAGTAATAGCAAAAGTTTACACCAAGTAACAATTTAGTAAAAATAAAACTTTTACATATTTAAAAGATGATTTGTAAAAAATAATAATGCAATGTTATATTTTTTTGAATTTAAATGAAATTTTTGAAAATAAATGTTATAATAATTTTGGAAACAGCTGTTGCAAAATTAGAAAACAATATGAGGCGATTAGATGATAGTATCACAAGAAAATTAATATTAACATTGAAATATATGACTGAAGAAAAAGAAAATCAGTTTTTTGATAAAAAAGTTTAGTTATTCCATGATATTCATTTATTTATAAGCCTCCATATAAAAAACTAAACATATTTTACTACTAATTTACTACTTTATAATATAATTTGAAAAGATAAATAAATGCACATTATTTGAAATAATGCTAAAATATAGTATAATTATATCGAATGAAGGCAAGAAAGTGAGATGTTAATTATGGAATTATGTTGTACTTATATAGAAACTGATAAATTTAATGAAGTTGTAGATTTTTATGAAAAAGTGTTTCAAATTAAAGGCAATATTTATACAGAAAATAGATGGGTAGAATTTGACTTTGGAAATAAATTATCTGTTTATAACCGACTATATGATATTGAAACAATAAAAGAAAATACTAATAAGAATTATAATCAATCTTTTATAGAAAATTTTAAACAAAGCAAAGGAAAAGCTGTAAATAATATTATTACACTTAATTTTTATTCAAATAACTTGAAAAGAGATTATGAAAGAATTAAAGCATTAGAAATATGCGAAGTATCAGATATTATGTATGTTAATATCACTGAACCATATTACTATTTCAATATATATGATCCTGAAAAAAATGTAATAGAAATATGTGGAGATAAATTTGATGAATGAAGCAGAAAGCATTGTTATTAATCTAAATGGATACAAAGATGTTACTTCTAATGTTAATAAAATTAATAAATTATTATTAGAAAATAATGTTGATGTTATAAATTTTTTTGATAATTTGCTAAGTATAGAAAAAGAAGAAACTTTTATTTTAATGACATTAATAATTAAAAAAAGAAAGTTATATGATATAGAATATTTCAATTCATATGAAAATTGGTTATATAGGTACGTTAATACTTGGGGAAAATGTGATGCGTATTGTTATCGTGTAATTAATCCAATGATTCAAAAATATCCTGAATTATATACTAATATTATTAATTGGACTAAATCTAAATTAATATATGTTCGTCGTGCGTCACTTGTTTGTTTTATTATTTCAAAAAATGAATTTGAGGTTAATTATGATATTGATAAAATATTTATATTATGTGATATGTTAAAAGAAGATAAGCATATTCATATTCAAAAAGCATTAGGATGGGTTTTAAAATATTCTTATTTAAGTTATCCAAAAGAAACAATAAGATACTTAAAAGAAACGTTACTATTTTAAGTAGAACAACTTTTAGGTATGCATTAGAAAAAATGCCTAAAGCTTTAAAAGATAAAATGATGAAATTGTAATTATTACAAAATTTTGCTACATGCTACATAATAGGGATAATACTATACCTTATTATGGCGAAGACTTAAGTGGCTACGCCACTAGTCTCGTCTTTATCAAAAGATACTCTTAAACTATGTAATGACATAGTATTTTTTTTTATTTATAATTAATACTTTAAACAATTTCTAAATTTTTACTACTAATTTACTACTTTTGAAAGCGAAAATATAAGAAATTATAACAATTTATAAGAATATCCATCAAAAATAAAAATGCCGTAAACGTAAATTAATACAGGTTGTAACGCCATTTAAGAACTTATAAAAAGATGCTCCAAAAAATGCAATATTTTTAGAATAAAAAGTGCAAGAAAACCTGTAAAAGAATTGGCAAATTTTGTAGCAAGTTTTGCAAATGCTAGTGGTGGAACTTTAGTAATTGGTATTGCTGATGATTGGAAAATAGAAAGATTTGAAGATTATCCAAACAAATATAATGAATTTTTAAAAGTAACAAGTATAGATTATTTAAAAACTATACCAAATTATAAAAATGAAACATTAGAAGTTTAAAGCGATTTTTTCTTTTATTTTTTATATCTTTTTATATGCAAATCTACAACAATATGTATACCCTTGTATGCAAAAATAATGTATGAGATTGAAAAATAGCGTGATTTGAAATAATAGATTTATAGGAGAATTTTCAATAAATTTACTATAAATATAATAAAAACAGAAAATAGATTGATATAATCATCAAATATTTTCTGTCTTTTATTTATTTTACTTCATTTTCACAGTTTCCTGTTTCAAATATATCCTTTATATTTTCGCAGGTATCATTTGCAATTTTGTTTAATGCTTCTTTTGTAAAGAATGCTTGATGAGAAGTAATAACTACATTTGGCATAGATAAAAGAATTGATAATCCTTCATCACGTTTATATGAGTTTTCTAAGTCATTTAAGAAAAATTCCTCTTCATCTTCGTAAACATCTAATCCAACTCCACCAATTTCTCCAGCTGATAGTTTCTCTATTAAACTATTGGTATCAATTAATTTTCCTCTACTTGTATTAAGGATAATAACTCCATTTTTCATTTTACTTATACTATCACTATTTATCATTTTATAATTATCATCTGTTAATGGACAGTGTAGTGATATTATATCAGAATTTTTATATAATGTATCTAAGTCAACATATTCAAATTCTAAATCTTTGGCAGCTTTAGTATCCTGATATACATCATATGCAATTACATTTGCTCCAAAACCACGCATTATTTTAATAAAGACTTTTCCGATTTTTCCAGTGCCTATTACACCAACTGTTTTACCATTTATATCAAATCCCAGAAGTCCATTTAAAGAAAAATTATATTTTTTAGTTCTCTGATAAGCTTTATATATTTTTCTGTTTATATCAAGAAGTAGGGCAGTAGCGTGTTCCGCAACTGCATATGGTGAATATGCAGGAACTCTTACAATTTTAATACTTCCATCTAAATGTTTTATATCAACATTGTTATATCCTGCACAGCGTAGTGCTATTAATTTTACTCCACATTCTTTTAAAATATTGTACGTTTTTTCATCAACTACATCATTTACAAATATGCAAATTACATCATATCCTCTCGCTAGAGGGGCTGTTTCTGAGTTTAATTTTGATTCAAGATAAGTAATTTCATATCCATATTTTTTGTTATATTCATCAAATAATTTTTTGTCATATTCTTTTGTATCAAAAAAAGCTATTTTTATCATAATTACTAACATTCCTTTCTTGCCTTCGCTACGCTACGTCTACGAAAGGCA
>CAOKPF010000001.1 GCA_948470565.1 uncultured Clostridium sp. | reverse complement strand
AATCACACTAAATTTGACATAACACTTGACTTTTCGCTAGAAATTTGGTACAATTATGTCAATTACTCATCAACCTAATAATAAATATTTAAGGAGGAGCTATTATGAAAAATATTGCAGGAACTAATTTAAGTGTAGATTTACCATTTAATGTTCTTAAATCACTTGGAAAAATTGAGGGCAGTGAAAGCATTCAAAAATTCTATGAAGATATAATAATTAATGAATTTTCTGATATTGAGCTTAACACTGAGGACAAAAATATTATACCATATATTTCAAATTCAATGTTTTTGTCATTAATAATAACAAAAATGATTGAGCAAGATATTAATTTTTCAGAAGCATTTATAAATTCTCAATCCTCATTCAACAATGTTATTACGGAATTTAATAACTTAGTTGAACTAATAAAAACAGATGAAGAATATAAAAAAATATTTGCAAATGTAAAAAACGTAGTGCATAAACATATAAAGGAATTCCTCGAAAAAATGCAAAATCAACCACCCAAAGGTGGCACTTTCTCAACAGAATTACAAAATATTTCTCGAAGAATTTCTAATCTATTTATGCATTCCAAATTACCTGATATTATAGCTAGTGTTGTTAATTCTGACGGCGTTAAATCTGTAATTTATGATAAATTCATTAAGTCAAATATTGAATCATTTAATAATTATATATCTACTATTAATGAGAAATTTGAATTAGACTTAGACGAAGAAGAAATTAATATAATGAAAGAGAAATTCTATGATTTTTACGAAACTATTCCTCTTCAAACGATATTATCATTCGTGTTAACAAAGGCTATAAATGAGGATATTACGTTTTCTGAGACTTTATTAACATATGACGAGGACGAACTTATTAAACAATCTATTGATAAAATTATGTCATATGATAAACTCCCAGAAATAACTATTCCATTTACTGAAATTTCAGGAATTAATCTTATGTAACTGTAATTTTTTACCATTTATACAGGTGTCTAGTTTACTAGGCATCTTTTTTTATACATTTTTTTGAAAAATACATTATTTTACACAAATTTCTCTTAACTTTTAGTATAATATATGCTATAATAGTGGAGATTTTAAGGAGGTGTTTTCTTGGAATATTTATACATGTTTATAAAAAAAGAAAAATTAGAAAATATAACAAAATATGGAATAAAATTATCTGAAAATGCAAATAAGAGTATATCTGTAAAAAACATTGAAAAAACTGGATTTATTGCATATCTTTCACCACAAGATGCAAAATATTATGAAGATAAAAACTATATCTGTTTAAGGATAAAAACACACAATATAAGTGCTGTAATATATAATAAATTATGTGAAAATGAAGAATACTTTAAAGACTTTGTATGTAATATTTCAGAATATACATATGGGCAGTATGAAGAACCAATTGCACTTGTATGCTCCTCCATACTACCAGAAAATATATATATTTATAACTCTTCAAGAGATGTTCCATTAATAATAAATAACTCAAAAGAATATTATTATGAAAAAGCTATATATTCTATGCTAGATGATAATAAAATTACAGTATTTGAGATATATCAAATATTACTTATACTTAGTGAACAAAAAAAACTATTATCTATAACAAATATTGGTGAAAATTCAAAAATATATACTGATAAAAATACAAAAACAAAATATACAAAAAAAATAAATTTCAAGGATGTTCCATAAATAAATGTAATTTTTTATTTATTAAACATCCTTATTTTATATACCTACGTATCACTTAATAAAACAATTTGATCATGTCTTTCAATTTTATATTTACTCTCAATGCCTAAAGCTTTTAATTCCTCATCTTTATAATTATCTATTATGCAAATACTATCACTTTCCGCAATTATCTTTACAGGTACATCTATATACTCCATACCAACAATCATACTTACATAAGAGTACTTACCATCTTCACTACTCTTTACTGCCTCTTTAATTACTGCAAGTCCACTAAACTTATTCCATATAACTTGTATTCCTAACATTCTTTGATCTGTCAATTTTTCTATTCCATTATTTATTTGGAAAATAGAATAATTATATCCATTACTAACTATATTTTTTACTAAAATAGCACTTAAATTTTCACCTGTATCAGTAATCCTTATATTATACACTTTATTTTCATTTATATATTCATCATTATCTCCTACTGCAATTTTAGTTACTATATATGCACTATAATTATTGATTATCTTTATACCAAATTTACTAGATTTATTATTTGAATATGTTTCTATCAAACTATCTAATTGTGTAACACTATAATTTAGTGCATCTTCTTTATTATATAACCCCTCAGCACTATCAACTTTATATGATACAATACCAGATTTTGAAGCCTTTACACTATTAGAAGCATTAGTTCTTTGCTCCTCTAACTTTTTTCTTTCTTCAATTAATTCACTTATTTTAGAACCAGATGGACTAAGTTTTCCAAGTGTTATAACTTTATCATATGATAACTCATCTATTTTAGTTTTGTATTCTTGCATTTTTACATACGATGTAGTTTCACTTGACAATTCAACTAATTTTGAAATTTCATTATCAATAATTGTTACATCACCAGAATAAATAGCTGGCAAATCATTTACAAGTGTCTGTATTTCATTATCCATTTTTTGTATTCTTTCTGAATAGCTTTCATATATACTATTTTTATACACTGCCACAATTTCATCTTTAGAAACTCTTGAAAATTCTTCCTTAACAGTAGATAATACATCTGTATCACTAATAGGGATCTGAGTTTCATCTCTTAATACATAACCTTGCACATCTGATATTTTTTCAACTGAACCATTTGTTATAGTATACTTTTCAAGTTTTTCAAAGCATTTATTATATAATACAATTCCAATAATTGCTATTACTATAAATATAGCTAAAATTACAGCTTTATTTTTCATAACTTCTCCTCTTATAAAGTATTAATATCCTTAATTATATCATTTATTAAACAATCGATATTTTCTGATGGAGCTAAGTATTTAACATCTAACTTATTCCTAAACCACGTTAATTGTCGTTTTGCATATTTCCTTGTTTCTTGCTTTAATTTATCTACGCACTCCTGAAGAGTAGCTTTTTGTTCAAAATATGGAAAAAACTCTTTATAACCGATTGCTTGCATACAAGTATTGTCACTACCTAAGTTTAAGTCATATACCATTCTTGCTTCATCAACAAGTCCCATATCTATCATTATATCTACCCTTTTATTAATTCTATCATATAAAACGTCCCTATCATAATCAAAAGCATATAGCAAGAAACTGTATTTATTGTCCATATTAGAAATTCTTTTTTGTTCATTTTCCATATGCTTTGACTTAAGTTCATTACTCATTTTTGCAATTTCTAAGGCACGTATAACCCTTTTTAAATTATTAGGGTGAATCTGACTTGCAGATTTGGGATCAATTTTTTTTAACATATTATGTACATACTCATTAGAATTACTTTCTGCAAGATTATACAAATTTTCTCTATACTCTAAATCAAAATCTTGCTTACCAAATTGCATATCATTAACAACTGCACTAAAATAAAGACCTGTACCACCTACTATAATAGGATTATGTTCTCTGCTAAATATTTCATCTATTTTATCATAACACATTTCTTTAAAATCTGCAACACTAAATTTTTCATCTATATTACATATATCTATTAAATGATGTGATATTCCTTGCATCTCCTCTTTAGTAACTTTTGCTGTTCCTATGTCTAAACCTTTATATATTTGCATAGAATCAGCAGATATAATCTCTCCATTAATCCTTTTTGCAAGTTCTATACTAAGCCCTGTTTTTCCGTGAAGCAGTAGGACCAACAATACATATAACTTTGTTTTTATCTGTTTTTATCATAATATTATCCTTTACACATATTTAAAATTTAGAGTTTGTATCTTATCAAATTCATCAACTTCCAAATCAATCTCAAATTCTCTATCTCCCTTTAATATATTATAGAAAAAATCTGTGAGTATTATTGAATTTGCATATAATTTTTCTTTAGCTAAATATTCCTTTATATCCAGCCACATAGAGTAATTTTCATCAAACTCATCTATATTATTACCACTGTATTTTTCTACTAAAAATATCTTTAAATTTATTATTCTATCCTCTAATTTAATTATAATAGTTCCTTTATAACTTGCCTCTTTAACATATATGCCAGTTTCTTCCTTAAACTCTCGTACACAAGCTATATACGGAGTTTCGCCATTCTCAATTTCACCACCAGGCAAATCATAATATCCAATTCTTTCTGTTTTATTCTTAATACACAATAACTTTTCTTTATTTACTAATACACCTCTAACTGCATAAACTATGTCTTTCACTCTCTCACTTCCTTAAAAATCTTCGCTCAATTTCATATTTTGTTATCTCATAAGCAGTAGGTCTACCATGAGGACAGGTAAATGGTCTATCAAGCTTTACCATTTCTGAAATAAGAGCTCGTTGTTCTTTTTCATCTAATTTCATATTCCCTTTTACTGCTGCTTTACAAGCAAGTGTTGCAAGAAATCTAAACTCTTTATCACTTTTTTCAGTTCTTGGAGCTCCCAATAATTCATCTATAATATCCTTAAACATAGACTTATAATCTATATCATACCCTATATTAGGTACACCTGAAATTTTTACAGTATTATCTCCAAAATCCTCTATAACAAATCCACTTTTCTCAAACATATCCATATTTTCAGTAACAACACTTTTTTCCTTAAATGTAAGTTCTACTAGTATTGGTATTAAAAGCAACTGACTTTGTTTATCTTTAGCATAATAACTGCTTTTTATCTGTTCATATAGCAACCTTTCATGAGCTGCATGTTGATCTATTATATACATTTTTTGATCAATTTGTATTATTATATATGTATCAAAAACTTGTCCTATATATTTATACATTATAGGTTCAACATGATTTTCCGCATTTACAGTAAGTACATTTGTCTCATTATAATTTATCTTTACTTGCTCAGAAGTATTAATTACACTATTATCAACAATATTTTTGCTCTCTTGCTCTTCATTAATACCTGTTTTTTCGTTTTCTTTCTTTATTTCACCACTTATATTAATTTGATTATTTTCTAAAACTTTTTCTAGATTATTACTATTAGACACCTCATATTTAGTAATTGGTTCTTCAAGCTTTAAACTTGGTACACTACTTGTCATAGGATTATTATAACTAATTGGAGTACTAATTTTACTTTCAAACCTTTTTAATTCTGCTGGTTCTTTAGATATTGGAACATTATTATTTAAAATTACATTACTATTTTCTTTACTCTCATTAATATCCTTTTTTATATTAGTAAAAGGACTATCCTCAGTTTGCTTTTTTTCAATTGCAGTTCTTACTGCTGCATATATTGCTTGAAAAATTTCAGTCTCATTCTCAAACTTAATTTCGAGTTTTGCTGGGTGTACATTTACATCAATATGACTTGGATTTATTTTTATATTTAATACTACAAATGCAAATTTATTTATTGCATATTTTTCACTACAAGCCTTATCAATAGCACTATTTATAGTTTTATCCTTTATATACCTAGAATTTACAAATGTAAATTGATGCATTCTGGTTGAACGAGATATTACAGGCAAACCTATCATTCCACACACTTTTATCCCATTTAACTCATATTCTACTGGTATTACATTTTGATATATATCCTTTCCAAATATATCATATATTGTAGATCTTAAATCACCTTTTCCAGAAGTTTGAACTGTAATTTTCCCATTATTTATATATTTAAAACTAATATGGGGATTGGACAAAGCAATTCTTATAATTACATCTTCAATATAACCTGCCTCTGTATAATCTTTCTTTAAAAATTTAAATCTAGCAGGCACGTTATAGAATACATCTCTTATTTCTATTTTTGTACCCTGATTATATGCAGTTTGTGTAATTTCTTCGATTTTCCCACTAGCAACTAAAGCCTTAGTTCCAATTTCTTCATCTTTATTTCTAGTAGTAAGTGTAACTTTAGAGATAGCAGCAACTGAAGCTAATGCCTCACCTCTAAAACCCATTGATGTAATAGTTAATAAATCCTCTTCCTTACGTATCTTACTAGTAGCATGTCTTTCAAAAGCCATTTCAATGTCATCAGAATGAAATCCAATTCCGTTATCCATAATTTTTATATACGATATTCCACCTTTTTTTATTTCAACTGACACAGATGTAGCACCTGCATCAATTGAATTTTCAACTAATTCTTTCACGATAGATGCTGGTCTATCTACAACCTCTCCCGCAGCAATTTTATTTATCGTATGTTCATCTAACAACACTATATCTCCCATTAAAATTCCCCCTAAATTTAAGTATATTTTATCACATTTTGTCACTATTTGCAATAAATGAAAAAATCTAGGAAATATATTTTTCTCCTAGATTTTAACTTAAAATATTTTTTTAGTTACTTAATAAATTTTACTTAAATTAAAGCAATAACTCCAGCTGTTCTAAATTATATATAACCAAAGTTGGTTTATACATTAATGAGAGTGGAATATTACTAGAATTAAACCAACAAGTATCAATTCCGTTATTCATTCCGCCTAACACATCAGTAGTAAGAGAATCACCAATTAAGAGCATTTTATCCCTATTGCTATTTTCGCATTTTTTAACCAAACAGTCAAAAAATTCAGGCATTGGTTTTGAATACCCCACTTCTTCTGAACTAACTACAAATGACACATAGTCAGTTAAATTTGCCTTCTTGACTTTCTCAATTGCTGCATTTTTTGGTCCATTAGTTCCTATAACAATTTCATACTTAGATGAAAGACCGCTTAGTAATTTACTAGCTCCATCAATTTCTACTACATTAGCTCCAAGCATATTAGTGTAAACATCATTAATTTCAATAGCAGTTTTTAAATCTAAATTTAGACTTTTAAAAAACTTTATGAAGCGATTTGTCCTAAGGTAGCTTACTTTATCTTCAATAGTAGTAATATCACTTGGAATAATCATATTGCCACTTTCCCATTCATTCCAATACCATTTGTCAAATTCTTTCCAGTTAGAAAATAACTTATCTGTAAACTTAATCCCCAATTTGTCTAGTATAACAGTAAACGCATATTTTATAGACAAATTATTATCAATTAATGTATCATCTAAATCAAATACTAAAGTTTCATATTTACTCATGTATAAATCCTCCTGCCAATTATTAATTTATATAATACAACAAAAAAGTATAACGACAACTGCATATAATATTGAATAGGTTAGATTTTTAACTTATTTGCTATGCACTCTATATCCTCCATTGTCCTAATTGGAAGACCATCAACAGTCCTGTTTTTTGACCAAGATATTTTTTTACCTATTTTTTCTCTATATGTGAATTTAGTTCTTTTTCTTCCATTTGTACTAATTCTTCATACGGTACACCTATTTTCTCTGAAAGCGATTTTTTCGTTTTACTTGATAATTCAAACTTCATTTTATGTCCTCCTGCCATATATTTGATAATAATAATTTCTAACTATTGTTAATATTTTCTAAATAAGAAATCTTTTTTCCATTTGCTTTTGCATATTCAATTTCAGATTTTGTACTTTCTCCAATATACCCTCCACAGTTAATAACATAAATTTCATTCGACATATCTATTTTTTGCTTATGTATTTCATCTAACATTTTTTTAGTATCTAAAGTTATTTTATCCTTTTTTATACAAAAATTAGGTGTAAAAACAATATTACCTTGTAATGTAAGTTTTTCTTGCATTTTTATAAACTCTTCTTCAAAATTCATTGAACCACATAATGTTATTATATTGTATTTGTTTTCACTCATTTTTTATCTCCTCTTACTACTATTAATCACACTTATTTACAACTAAGTTTCCTAAATTAACTTTTTTTCATAGCAATACCAGTCTTTATCATACATTACACATTCTCCACAACATTTATAATTCATTTTATCATAAACTGCTTTTGCATGAAAATTCATTTTTCCTACTAAAAAATGTATTCCGTCAAAACCTTTATTTATAGCTTGTCCTTCTATAAATTTTATTAAATACTTTGCTACTCCTCTATTTTGATACTTTGTTTTAACTGCTATTCTTGCTAAATCACATGGTTTCCTGATATCTTTACTATAACACTTAATATCATTTAATTCATTGTCTTTACCAGCGGCTGCTACTGCAATTATTTCTTCATTATTTAAAACAATATACAAAGCTTTTCTATTAATATCATTTTTTATATCATCAATAGATGGATAATATAAATCCCAAGTACAACCGTCTTTTCCTATTAAAGAATGATATAATTTTAGAATTTCATCAATATTTTCTGCAGTTGCCATCTTAATTTTATATTCCATGTCAATTCCTCCTAATAGCCATTATTATAAAATTTTTGCATCTTTATTTAGATGTATATCTTCATATAGATTTAATATTTTATTAAAACATTCCCTTATATACTCCTCATCACTATTTTTTAAATCAAAATGTATAGACTCATTTTTACAACCTGACATATGTAACATTAAATTAGAAGACAAAAATGGACTAAATATACCTTCTTGACAATCATTATAATATTTACAAGTCTTACAGATTTTAGAATAGCATGCTCCCTTAGATGAATCTTTAATCTGTATCATATGTCCATTTCTAAAATAAGCACTCATCGGTATGCCATACGCTATCCATTGATGGTATTCTGGTTTATATTCATTGCTAATACTCTCCAAAAATGGTTTTAAAGATTCAAGAGAAACATATCGTTCACTCCAAAAATCTTTTGGATTAAATTTATTTTCATTCTTATTTTCACCAAAGTATTCCTCTTGTCTATTAAAATCTAAAAGTTTTAAATTTACATTCATTTTGTCTAAAGACTCAATTACTAATTGTTCTATTTCAACAATATTAAGTTTTGTTACAACTACATTATATCTAACAGATACTTTATTATTTAATAACTGTTTAGTTATATTTTGAACATCTTTTGACAAATATTTTGGGAAATAAACACCATTTACATATTCATTCAAAGAATCTACACTTATTACAATATCTAATCTCTCTTTATTAGATACAATAATATCTATATATTGTAAAAGTCTAAATCCATTTGTATTTATACGTATTCTCGTATCATTTCCAAGATTTAATATAAATTTAAGTAATTGTCCAAAATAATCTACTATTGTTGGTTCTCCACCTGTAATTCTAAAGCTATTTATGCCCAAATCATATGCAATTTTAATTATTTGCTTTAATTCAGAAAATGAAACTTCAAAGTCTTGGCTAGATAAACTTTCTCCACCCTTTTTACAATAAAAACACTTATAATTACACTTCGTTGTCAAAGCAATAGCTAAATAAATTGATTTATTCCGCTCTTTCATTTTTATACCTCCTATCATTATTAATTAACATGATTTCCATAACTATAATTCTACATAATTATATCACTTTTCATTATTTAGTCAAGCTTTTCCTTTAATTTATATAATACTTCTAATGCATCTTTTGGTGTCAACTCATCTAAGTCAATCTTTTCTATAATTTTACTTACCTCAGCCAACTTATAATTAAACATATCAACTTGAATTTCTTCCGTTGTAATATTTTTCTTTTTCTCATCAATAGTTTTCTTAGCCAGTTTCATACTCTCAAGGTTTTTTAATATTTCCTTAGAACGCTTTATAACTTGTTTATTAACTCCTGCAAGTTTTGCAACATATATTCCATAAGATTCATCAGCACCACCAGAAACAATTTTCCTTAAGAAAATTACATCATCGCCTTTTTCTTTTACTGCAACAGAATAATTTTTTATTCCCTCTATTTTTTTCTCTAACTCAATTAATTCATGATAATGAGTAGCAAACAATGTTTTAGCACCCAAATTATTTTTATCTACTATATATTCAACTGTTGCCCAAGCAATAGCCATACCATCATATGTAGATGTCCCTCTACCAATCTCATCAAGTATAATTAAGCTATCTTTAGTCGCATTTTCTAATATATTAGATAACTCTTGCATTTCTACCATAAAAGTGGATTGCCCCATTGCCAAATCATCAGAAGCACCAATCCTTGTAAATATTCTATCTACAATAGATATACTAGCATTATCTGCTGGTACAAAAGATCCTACCTGTGCCATATATGTAGTTATAGCTACCTGTCTCATATATGTAGATTTACCCGCCATATTAGGTCCTGTTATTATTAAAAATCTATCGCTATCATTATTTAAAATTACATCATTAGGTATAAATTCTTCATTTTTAAGAGCTTTTTCAACTACAGCGTGTCTGCCATTAACAATTCTTATATTACCATCAGTTGTAATTTTAGGTCTAACATAATTATTATTAGCAGCTACTGTTGCAAAAGAACAAAGCACATCAAGTGTTGAAATAACTTTAGCAGTCTTTTGTATACGAATAACCTCCATTGCAACTTTTTGTCTTATATCACAAAAAGTTTCATACTCTAAATCAACAAGTTTATCTTTTGCTCCTAAAATTTTATCTTCAATTTCTTTTAATTCTTCAGTAATATACCTTTCAGCAGTAGCTAAGGTTTGCTTTCTAATATATCTATCTTCTGGTACCATATTTTTATATGAATTAGTAACTTCAATATAATATCCAAAAACTCTATTGTAACCAACTCTTAACCATTTACCCTTTATTCCTGTTCTTTCTTTCTCCTTAGCCTCTAATTCCATAAGCCAATTTTGTCCATCAGTAGAAGCTTTCCTATATTCATCTATTTTATCATTATAGCCTGTTTTTATAATATTGCCATCTTTTATTGTAATTCCTACCTCTTCCATTATTGAACAATCAATTAGAGCATATACATCATCAAGCGCATCTAACTCATCTGACAATTCTGTTATATATGGATCATTACTTGCCTTTATAATTTCATCTAATACTCTTTTTACATCTGGCAATTTTTGTAACGAATTTTTTAGGGCAACCATTTCTCTTGCATTAGCACTAGTGCCTACTACTTTAGAAATTAATCTTTCAATATCATAAACATTTTTTAATACATCAATTAAATCAGTCTTATATATATTATTATCTACTAAAGTTTGAACTGCACTCTGACGTTTTATAATCTCATCATATTCAAGTAATGGTGATTCTAGCCATTTTCTAAGCTTTCTACTTCCCATAGCTGTCACTGTTTCATCAAGTACCCAAAGCAAGCTACCCTTTTTAGTTTTTTCTCTATTTGACTCTACAATTTCTAAATTTTTTCTAGTAGAATTATCAAGTTGCATAAACTTTTCAATTTGGTACTTTTGAATATTATTTATTTGCTCAATACTAGTTTTTTGAGTTTCTTCAACATAATTTATTAATAAATTAGCTGCCTCATATTCTGCTCTATCTAACTCCATTGCCTTAGTTTTTAACATAATATCCAGATATGTATTTTTTTCAAAATTGCTATAATTAGATATATATATGTCAAATGTTCGAGATATTTCTCTTCTTAAAATTTCATTATATTTATTATCTTCTGTTATTAATATCTCTGATGGTTTAATTCTTGCAATTTCATTTATGATCTTTATATCAGTATCGTTTTCTGATATATCTGAAATATAAAATTCTCCTGTTGATATATCACAGAATGCAAGTGCACATGATTTTTTCCCTCTTACTATAGCTAATATATAATTATTTTTAGTTTCATCTAGCATTGTAAGTTCTGTTATTGTACCAGGAGTAATAATTTTTACAACATCACGTTTTACTATTCCTTTTACATCTTTTGGATCTTCTACTTGCTCACAAATCGCAACTTTATATCCTTTTTCTACCATTTTAGGTATATATGTATTAATGGCATGATACGGAATTCCGCACATAGGCGCTCTTTCCTCTAATCCACAATCTTTCCCAGTTAAAGTAAGTTCTAATTCTCTACTACATATTTCAGCTTGTTCAAAAAACATCTCATAAAAATCACCTAATCTATAAAATACTATACAATCTTTATACTTTTCAACAGTTTCTACATACTGTTGCATCATTGGTGTAAGTGCCATATTTTTTTGTCCCCCTTATATATTAAATATTTTCTCATATTATATCAAAAAATGGCAGATTTTACAATCAATTTTTTAATTTATTTATTCTTAATGAGAGACAAAAAAGACTACCAGTATTACTACTAGTAATCTTTAATATATAAATTATGCTCCTTGATATTCACTGCTTCCAAATGCTAGCATTGGATAGAATATAACTGGTAAGAATAAAAGTCCAATACCATAAGCAGTTGATTTTCCATATGCTTGCGCAACCCATATTTGTAACATTATTGCAAATACAAAGTTTGCAATAGGAATTAACATCAATAATATAAGCCATGGTGATTTTCCTACAATTTGTAGCATAACTACTAAATTATATATAGGAATTAAACAAGCCCAACCTGGTCTTCCTGCTTTAGTAAATAGTTTCCATTGAGAAACTAACATTATTATCATTACAGCAAATGATATAAACATAACTGGTCCCATTATAGCGGATACTGCTGCTAATGATTCAGCTGCATCATAATAATCTGTTCCATACATACTAGAATACATATATTTTCACCTCCTAATAAAAAATTAAATAAATGTATTTACATAATATATTGTAACATATATTAAAACATTTTTCAACATTTTTTGACAAAAAATAAATATTTTTTTATTTTTAAAAAACTTAGCAATTACAACTATATTATATTTTTTAATATACATAAAATTATAACAAAAGAAAATAATTATTTTTGTATACTACATTTCATTTTTTAATAAATAAAAACAATAATTAACAATAAAGAATTATTTTCATATTATACTTATTAAGGAGGAAAAGAAAATGAATAATTATAATTATTTGCAAAATTTAGGATATGTAAGTTTTTTTAATGATATTAATAAAAATAAAATAGATGATAACAATCTAATCATTACTGATAATATAAATTCTAATACTGATATTAATAGTTCAAGAGAAAATGAAAAAAAATCAGAAGATATTGAAACTATAATAGAAGAAAAAGAAAATGAAGATTTAAGAAAACATGAAATATCAGCAGAATTAAAAAAAGCATTAGAAGTTATTAAAAATTCTGTAACTAATGAAAACGATGACGAACTGTTTTATGATTCATTAATCGCAGATGCTCCTGATGATTATCAAAAAGAAATTATTGAAAGTATAAGAGATGATGAAAGAAAACATGAACAAATGCTAAGAAAGTTATACTTTGAAATATCTGGTGAAACATTACCAGCAAATTCACAAAAGGTTTCTACTCCGTCAGAAACTATGTCCTATACAGATGGTCTAAGAAAAGCTTTACTAAATGAATTTAGTGGTATTAATAAATACAAAAATTTATTAAAATACATGACTAATATAAATTGGCATAATACAATTCTAGAAATTATTATTGATGAACAAAAACATGCTAGCATGTACAATTACTTAATTACATTAAATAGAATATAAGTACATAATATCCCTACACATTGATTTGTATAGGGATATTTTTAAATAGATACAAATATAGAATATTTGATGTCTAGTTTTCAAAATAAAATGCTAATCTTGAACTGTCCCTTATAAATTTTTCCTCAAAATTATTATTTGTATATTGTTTTATTACAGTTCTCCAAAATTTTTGAGCTCTTTCATTTTTTAATAAAGTTCTAACTTCCCATTTCCCTTTGTACATATCAAACATTTTATTTGCCATATATTTGCCTGCACCTATTTTTCTATACTTATTGATTACAAAAAATTCTGCTATTTCATTCATATTCTCTTCATTAAATCTTTGTAATACAAAACCTGCTAATTCATCATTACATTTTAGTATATATGGATGTCTGTTATCCTCTTGCCAATATTTTTCAACGTATTTGTTCATTATATAAAGACCAGTATCAAGCATTGTAAATGATGTGGTTTCATCTTCAAAAAAACTAAGTTCATATGTATATAACTGCATTAAGTTATATATTATCTCCTTGTTTTTTTCTTCTACTAGTTCCAAATCAAAATTCATTTTTTCCTCCAAATTTGTATAAATTATATTATAAATTAAAAATATATAAGTTATGATAATTTTATTTTTATAAATATTTTTTTACCTTTTCTTAAAACGACATAGCCCTTTGAAAATTCTTCTATCCCAACTATATAATATATATCATCTATTTTATTATCATCAATAGAAATTCCACCTTGTTGCACTAATGTTTTGGCTTGCCCTTTTGAACTTGCTACATTACTTTTTATAATTATATCTAGTATCCCTATTCCATTTTTATCTAATAATTCTTCTTTTTTTATCTCTATTGTTGGCATATTATCAAAGTTTTGTAAATTTTCAAATAAACTCTCAGATGTGTTCTTTGCATTTATTGCTGCATCTTCTCCATGAATTAATTTTGTAATTTCATAAGCTGCAATTTTTTTTGCTTCATTTATCTCTTTATCTTTTAAATTAGAAAGTCTATTAACTTCGTCCATTGGTATAATAGTAAGCATTTTTAATACATCTCTTACTTCTGTATCTCCAATGTTTCTCCAATACTGATAAAATTCATATGGTGTTGTTTTTTTACTATCAAGCCATAATGCACCACTTACTGTTTTCCCCATTTTATTTCCTTCAGAATTTAAAAGCAGTGGACATGTCATACAAAACGAACCATTTTTATGTATTTTCCTTATAAGTTCAACTCCTGCTAACATATTTGACCATTGGTCGTCACCACCTATTTCAATTTTACAATTATATTTATCATGTAACTGCAAAAAATCATAGCTTTGCATAAGCATATAGTTTAGTTCAAAAAATGTAAGTCCTTTTTCCATTCTTTGTTTGAAACATTCAGCTGCAAGCATTCTATTTACATTAAAATGTACTCCATATGTACGAATAAAATTCATATAATTTAAATCCAATATCCAATCTGAATTATTTACAATTATAGCTGCATTTTCTCCATCGAATGATACAAATCTACTTACTTGTTTTATTATATTATCAACATTTTTTGATATATCCTCCTCAGATAACATTTTCCTCATATCAGTTTTTCCACTAGGATCACCAATTAAAGCTGTACCACCACCAATTAATATTATTGGTCTATGACCGCATTTTTGAAAGTACGACATCATCATAAGAGGTATAAAATGTCCTATATGCAAACTATCTGCTGTTGGATCTATTCCCAAATATACTGAAACTTTTTCATTTTCTAATGTGTTTTTTAATTCATCTTCAAATGTAATTTGTTTAATCATTTCTCTTTCTTTTAAAATTTCATATACTGATTTTTCTTCTTTCATTTTCTCACCTTTTTTCTACATAAATATTTTACTACACCAATGTATAAAATGCAAGAAAATCAAAAATTATTTATAAAATATACAATTTTAAATTGTTTTTTTACATAATATATGATATAATAGTTATGTAGTAATTAGTGTATGTAAAAAATTTTTTACATTATATCTATTAATAATCATTTCTTAAAGGGGGCATTTATATGACAGCATATGAAGCAAGAAAACAAGTAGGAAAAAAACAATTATTATACTTAGATGAACTTATTTATAAAAAAATTGATGAGGGAATACTTAACTTCAAAATTCCAAAAGAAATGGGAATTATTGCTGAAGAAGTATTAAAAGAATTGGCAGCTAATGGTTATGACATAACTACCTATACGCTATTTGGAAGAAAACTGTTTACAGAAATTTCCTGCGAACGTGGGCTTGAAAAAGATGGAGAAATTAAGATTATTGACATCACAGGTTTAAATACAGACAAAATTTTTAACTCTAAAAGTGAAAATAATAATACTACTGAAAAAATCTCTGAAGACAAAGCTGAAGAAAAACCTGAAGACGTATTAAATAAAACAAAAGATGAGTTTGAAAAGTCATGCAGGCAAGTAGCAGAAGAACTTAATAATAGTATTGAGGGACTTTTGGGGGCAATTTTAGACCCTTCAATAATTAACGATTTTTATAAATAACATTAAATAATTCTTTTTTATACAAACACATGAGAGGATAATTAATTTATCCTCTCATTTTATTATATTTAATTATTAGATTTTCTCTTCTTTGCATATGTATATACTACATATCCAGAAACTGTAACAACTGATACTGCTAATATAATCATAATATTTGTGTTAAACATAGAACCTGTTACAGGTAATGTTTCTTTCTTAACATTATATACAGTTACTTTAACATCTTCATTATGCTCTTTTATTTTAAATTCATGTTGTTTATTATCCATAACATAACCGTTTGGTGCTTCAACTTCTTGATAGTAATATGTTCCTAATGTTAAATCACTTGAATAAGCAATTCCATTTTCATTAGTTACAATTGTTTCAATTACATTTTTGTCACTATCTAAAATGTTGAATTTTACATTAGCTAAAGGTTGTTTATTTGCTTTATCTAATTTTGTTATTTGTAATTTTGCTCTTTTTAGAGTATTTACAATATTTAATTCTACAATATTATCACCATTTATTTCAAGTTTGTATTCGTTAGTATCAATTAATACTGTTTTTGGTCCACTTACTTCTTGGTAGTAATATGTTCCATTAGGTAAATCTTTTGATACTGCTATACCACTATCATTAGTTGTAATTGTTTCAATTACTTTTTTGTCACTATCTAGTATTTTAAATTTTACATTAGCTAAAGGATTACCTAAGTCATCTTTTTTGATGATTTTTATGCTACCTTTTACTAATTCATTTACAATATTTTTAATAACAACTTCGCCATCTTTACTTATTGTGAATGCATATAGATTAGTATCTGGTATTAAGTTTAATGGTGTTTCTACTTCTTTGTAGTAATATTTTCCTTTTTCTAATTCTTTAGATATTGCAACACCTTCTTCATCTGTTACTATTGTATCAACTAAATTCTTGTCTTTGTCGTAAATTTCAAATTTTACACCTTTTACTTTATTTCCTGAGTCATCTACTTTTAGTATTTTTAAAGTTCCTTTTATTAGTTTATTTACAACTTCTACTTCTATAACTTTCTTTTCTGTAGTTATTTCAAATGGGTATACTGTTGAGTCTAATACAACATTATCTGGTGCTTTTATTTCTTGATAATAGTATTTTCCAAGTTCTAATCCGTCTAATGAAGCTATACCATTTTCATCTGTTACTATTGTTTTTATTTTAGATTTCTTTTCATCTAAGATATTGAATTTTACTCCAGATAGTTTATTTCCATTTTCATCAACTTTTGTTATTATTAAACCACCTTTTACAAGTTTATTTACAACATTTTTTATAACTACTTCATTATCTGTAGTAATGTTAAATTCATATACATTGTCATCTGGTATTAAATTTAATGGTGTTTCTACTTCTTTATAGTAATATTTTCCTTTTACTAATTCTTTTGATACAGCAACTCCATCTTTATCAGTAACTATTGTATCTACTAATTTCATATCTTTGTCGTAAATTTCAAATTTTACGCCTTTTACTTTATTTCCTGAATCGTCAACTTTTAGTATCTTTAAAGTTCCTTTTATTAGTTTATTTTCAACTGTTACTTCTATATCTTCATTTTCATCAGTAATACTGAATTTATGAATTTCACTATCCATTACAACATTATCTGGTGCTGATACCTCTTGATAGTAATAGTCACCTTCTAATATATCTTCAATCTTTACAGTACCATCACTTCCAGTTACAACTGTGTCAATAATATTTTTGTCACTATCTAATATATTAAATGTAACATTTGCTATTGGAGTTCCATTATCATCAACTTTCTTTATTTTTAAGCTTCCTAATCCAACTGGTACACCTGGTGTTACTGGAATTCCTGGAGTTACTGGTACGCCTGGTGTTATTGGAGTTCCAGGTCTAACCGGTACCGCTGGCTCTATTGGTGTAGTTGGGTGAACTGGTACAGCTGGTTCTATTGGTGTATTAATAGTTTCAATTTGATTTACTATTGTAATTGGTGTTGTATTACCACTTGTTACTTTTACTGATTTTGGTGTACTATCAAGTACATATCCTGATGGTACAAACGTTTCAACTACTGTGTAATTTCCCTCTGTTAAACCACTAAAGCTTATTACACCAGAAGCATTTGTTATTGCTTCGTTAACAATTTCACCTTTTGAATTTATAAGCTGAAATTTTGCTCCTGCAACTACATTACCATTTGTATCAACTTTATTTAATTGTATATTTCCTGGTTTTGCTTCTGAAGTAACATTCCATGCTACTTTTACACTGTTATCTAAAGATACAGTCTTATCAACTACTGCTGCATAATCTTGTACATTTGCAACTGATGTACCATAAGCTACTCCTGTATATTGATTTCCTGTTAATGAAGCATTTAATGTAAGAGATGCTGAACCTGCTGATACAGGTGCTTTTACATATATAGCTTCACCTGTTGTAAATTTTGCAGTTTGATTACCATTTTTATCAGTTATTATAGTACCAGCTGGTGCTCCTGATAATGTAATTTTAGCTTTTTTATCTGCATCAAATCCTGTAGATTGTACTTTGTATGGACCTACAACTACTGTATCGCCTTGAACTGTTGTTGTAGCAGCACTTGAATCAATAGCTACTGAAAATGCTGGGTTATATGGATTTGCTTTTGCATAAGCTTCCAATTTTTTAGCTGCAACTAATACTCTTTCAAATGAAGCCTCCTCACCAGGTAGTGCTTCTAAATCAGAATATTTTAATTCAAGAACTCCTTTTTTCACATCACCTGTACTTTTTACAACATTCCAAAATGCAAGTTGTGTTGCAAGATATGCTTCCTTTTTATTGCTTACACCTAATTCACTTACACTTCTATTAGGATAACCATATACTAATACTGATGTTGCTTTTGCTGATAAATCTCTTTTATATGTCATTGTACTTTCTGGTAATGCTCTACCATAATCTATACAATATGCTATATAGCTATCAAGTGTAGCTTGTCTAAAGCTTGTGTTATAATCATAATTTTTATTAATAAAAACTTTTTCACTTGTACCTGTATAGTTAAATGACATTGTTTTTTCAGATGCGTAAAGAGATTGAGTCAATATTTGTCCAACTTGCAAAAAGCCTACAAATATTAACATAAATATTGCAAAAACTTTTTTTATCATACGTTTTGGATTACTTATTTTTTTTACAACTTTTTTTAACTTTTCCATAATTTTTCTCCTTTCGATCGACCTCATTATAACATAAAAATGTTATTATGTCAATCATAAAAATTTTTTCTAGTATTATAAAGATTTAGCAGAAATATAATCACATTTTACTACTATTCTTTTTGAAGCGTTACTATTACAAGTAATAAGTGTTAATTCCTTTTTACCATTACTTTTTATAACACTAGTATCTGTTGGTTCTACAACTGATTTTGATACTACTTTATATGTATATTCCATATCTTTAGTAATAATTCTTACAAGTTCACCATTTTCTACTTTATGCAAATTTTTAAAAATTTCTGTATATACATTGTTGTGTGCTGCTAAGCTTACATTTCCATCACTTCCAAAACTTGCACTACTCTCAAACATACCTACATAATTTTTTATAGTCTCACTATCAGTACCAACTTTTATTTGAGCTCTAACATCAATGCTTGGAATAACAACAACTCCAACACAATCTTTCTTTATTACAATTTTTTCCTCTTCCTGTATCTCATAAGTTTCATCTACTGTTTGTATATCAGTTACAGTTACTATTGCATCATTATTATAATCTGTATCATCATTTACTGTAGTTTGTGCAATAACTGATTTTCCCTTAATATTATCTTTGATAAGAATTATAGATGTTGAAATTATTGCTATTATAAATATTAAAACAATTATTTCAAATATCTTTTCTTTCATATCATCACCTCATATATATTATACCATAAATGTTGACATAATTCAATAGTTTTATGTAATATATTTCATTTATATGCAATTTAAATACTAAAAATTACATATATAATAATAAACATAAAAAAATCTGTATAAACTAATTATTAAGTTTATACAGTTAAATTTCTACATATTATGTAGTATATTTATATTTTAATATCAATAAATATTTACTTTATTATCATCTTTTTCCTTATCATCTTTATCCTTATTATTAGTAGTATTGCTATTATTAACATTATTATTAGTATTTTTATTTTCATCTTCTTTATCTTTAACATTAGTTTTATTATTATCTGTTGTTTTATTTTCGTCTTTTTTAGGCTCATCTTTTTTAGTATCATTATTTACGTTATTATTCTGTACATTATTATTACTAGGTTTATTTGTTACAACTTGAGTTGTATCTCTAGGATTAGTTACTTCACCATATGATGATTCCAATACATCTCCATTTAACACAGCTTTGATTTTATTTTTAGCTTCTGCTAATGATTCTTCATTTGGTAATACAACAGATAATTTTTGATTTCCACAACTATATGTATACTGACTAGAACCAGTTCCCCTAAGTGTTATAGAGGTAATATTCCATGATTTTCCTTTATCTAGCTGACTTCTTACTAATTCTATTATATTATCTGAACTCATATTAGTTTCAAATTTTCCACTAAGCGAATTTAATATAGTTGTATATTTAGTTATAATTGTCTTACTTGTAGCTTTTCTAATAAACGCCTCGATTATTGCTTGTTGATTTTGCCCTCTCATTATATCACCCTCTGCAAAAGATTTTCTCTCTCTTGCAAAAGCAAGTGCTTGTGCGCCATTCATATTGTTATATCCTTCTTTAAAATAGTAATTACCTATATATGAAGTAAATGTATATTTTGAATATGCAGTAACACCACCTATTGCATTTACTGCGTCTTCAACAGATGTGAAATTTACTTTAAAATAATAATTTATATCTATACCAAGTAAATTTTCTAATGTCTTTAATGATTTATCAACTCCATATATACCTGCATGAGTTAATTTATCTTTAGTACCAGTTGTTCCATCTAATTGAACATAATAATCTCTAGGTATATTTGTAAGTAGTACTTGATTAGTACTTGGATTAACTGTTGCAATAATATTTACATCACTTCTTGAAACTTTTGCAATTTTTCCATATGTATCAATTCCACTAATATACACATTAAATGGTTCACTCGTAATATTTCCAACATCTTTTAAAACCTCTTCAGTTTTAACTTCTACACTAAATGTATATATAACCTTTGTTTTTTCTGAAAAATCAGATATTTCTTCACCTAAAATATTCATATACGTTTCTTCTAATAAAATTGCATCAGACTTATTACTCATTAAGCTATCATATAGTTCACCAGTATCTTGCACAGAATTAAACTTTGCTGATACTACTTCTTTAAGCTTTTCTAATGCACTATCAGTCCCCTCATCTGAATTATCAAAATATCCTATAGTTTTATCTCTCAAATCATCAATTTCATCATATTTACTATCATTTAATACTATAACTGAATAATTTTGTATTGTATATTCAGATGAAGAAATATCATTTATAAAATCGGCTGTTTTAAAGCAATATATACTTCCAATACAACAAATTATATCTATTATAACTGAAAATATTAGACCTGCAACTTTTATTTTTCTATTAGTTATCTTTTTTAGAAATCCTACAATAAACGTAATTCCAGCACATACTATTAAAGCTAAACACACCAAAATTACATATTTTATAGGAAATACTTTTAAATTTAAAATTGATACTATTAAAATTACAGACATTATAATCTGAATTATTACAAAAAATTTACTCATTTGTACAAAATCTATCTTTAACTTTGCTTTTTTCTCTTTCAAATTTACTCCCCCTAAATTACAAAAATAATATTAATGCTATTATAATACATTCAAAAAATCATTTCAATATTTTTTCTATATTTACACAAAATTTTCAAAAAGGGAAAATCTACCAAAATATGTTTTTTAATTCTACAATTATAATTTTATTTTTTTATTAAACTTTTACTTAGTATACAAATACATACCAACCATTTTTCACACTATATTGCCTATTTCCTTGACCAGCTCCATATCCTCTATTTAAAGTCAAATAAGCCGATACTAAAAAAGTATTAAATTTTTCATCTTTAAATTTATAGGCAGTACTACTAGTTTCTGGATAGTAATACTCATACTTATTTGGTACGTAATAATAATCAAATTTAAAATCACGTTCTTTTTTACCATCAAGAGCTATTAAGTCATTTTCAATATTATTTACTATTAAAGTTTCATTCTTATCGTATATATAAAACATTACTCTCTCAATATTTTTGTATTCTTTTAAATAATTTAATTTATCAGTAAGTAAATTAATCAAGTCCGTTCTGTTTTCGCTATCTTTAATATAGAAAATTAATTCTAAATCCTCTTCTGAAAGTAAATAATCTATAAATCTATTTATGTTATAGCTTGTTATCTTTTCATTAAAACCATACTGTAAAACTTCATTTATTGTGCCATCTTCAATATTTCCATTATATGTTTTTCTCACTTGAACAAATTCTATATCAGTTCCAACAATTTTGCTAAAATAATCTGCTATATAATAATTAATTTGTTTTAGTTGTCCATCATCAGAAAAAAATCCCTTTCTATCAATAACAGTAATTTTTTGAGTATTATTTTTAAATATAGCAATATTTGGGATATTATTTTTTCTTGTTGCTAACAATCCTATATCTGCACTATAATCTTCTTTTCTATAATAAATTATATCATTAATACTAAGGCTAAGTTCATATTTATTGTTAATATATTCTACCATTTCTTTTTCTTTACTTATTTTTTGCTCCTCTTCTTTTTTTAAGTCTATTTTTTCCTGAATTATACATATAGAATAGTCTACTGCATATATACAGGTTGATACTAAAAATATTGTTAAAAATGTACCGCATATAGTTTTTTTAATAACATTTTTTTCTAGTTTTTCTCTACTAATATTTAATTTTTTATCTTTTATTCTCTCTACAAGTTTTGATATTGTACTAATTAATAATACAATCACATAACTAATGACTGCTCCCCCACCTAGAAAAAAGTTTAACAAAACATTCCAACCAAGATAAGGTGCATTAAATAAGGAATAAATACAAAGTAATATAGCACTAAATATTGATGAAATACAAGAAATGAATAGAATTATCCAATTTTTATTATACTTTGTTTTAATAGATTTAAATAAATAAACTATTTGCATAATAAACAATAATACAAACCATAGTATAAATAATTCATACAACATCTTTTATCCTCCTACTAGAAAAAATTATACTATAAATCAGAAAAATTTTCTACGTATTCAAAAAAATACTGGAATAAACTAAATTATTCCAATATTAATATTACTATATATTTCCTTCTTTTAATCTATCTGCTCTATCTGCTGCAATTAACGCTTCAATCATTTCATCTATATTACCATTTAAAAAACTTTCTTGTAGCTACATTGCCTAATTCTTAATGAAAACATTTAATTAATATTTTAGTTGTTTTTAGCCTTTTGGTATTCTCTACATTTTTCTTCTAATAACTTAAAATCAACAACATTTTTTATATAAGATACATCATAATTATTAATTTTTTGATTATATATAATACTTGCATACTTCTTTATCATTTCTTCATTTTTTCCAATAAATTCAAGTTCCTTTTCAACCAATATCTTATAATTTTTATTTTTTTCATATTTAGGTTCATATAATATTAATTCACTATCTGGTACAGGTATCATATTACTAATCCTTAATGTTCCTTTTAAAACTGGTACATTATAAATTTCTTCATTTGACACAACTCTGACAATAGGAACAATAGATTTTCTTATTTGATTATCTTTATAATCACTTTTTTTAGGAGATGACATTGGTATATAATAATTCATATCGTTTATTATTAAAACTATACCTAAATATTTTCTCATTACTTTTCTTCTATCTTCTTTATTATCATAAACTTTATAATCAAATTGTCTTAAATAGTCTATATATTCATCTGTTACTGCATATAATTTCATTCTTTACTCCTAAAAAATATAAAGGTAAAGACCTAGATCTCCACCTTTTGATTTTACAGCTCCCACTTATTGGTAGGGTTCACCTGATTTTTTACTGTAAACTGTAAATAGATATTAAATATCTATTCCTATTATATTCATTATAACCATTTTTATACTATTTGTCAATCATTTTCACCAATATTTTATAAAGAATAAGCCTTTAAAGTACAAATATGAGCCTTGAAAAAATTGTTATAAAATTTTTTAGGACTTTTTCAGAAACTTCATATAAAATATAATAATTTTTTAATTATTCGTTTATTATACATATTTTTAATATCGTTTCTATGAATTAAATGGAGTGAAGATTTAACTCTCAAGAAGCAATTGATAATTTTTCTTTTTTCATAAAAATAAAATCTTGGGCTTTTTACGCTCAAGATAATTTTTATTATATTTTTTATTTGTTTTTAGTTAGAGTAAATTATAAAAAATCTATATCCATATAATACACTATATATTTCCTTCTTTTAATCTATCTGCTCTATCTGCTGCAATTAACGCTTCAATCATTTCATCTATATTACCATTTAAAAAACTTTCTAATTGATATATAGTGACATTTATTCTATGATCTGTTACTCTACTTTGAGGATAATTATACGTTCTAATTTTCTCGCTTCTATCACCACTTCCAACTTGCAATCTTCTAGTCTGTGCAAGTTTACTATCTTGTTCCTCCTGCTTTTTTTCATATAGTTTCGATCTAAGCATTTTCATTGCAGTTTCCTTATTTTGCAACTGTGAACGCTCATTTTGACAAGCAACAACAATTCCAGTAGGAATATGAGTTATTCTTATAGCAGATGATGTTTTATTTACGTGCTGGCCACCTGCACCACTAGCCCTATATGTATCTATCCTAAGGTCGTTTTGATTAATTTCCACTTCAACATCTTCTACTTCAGGTAAAACCGCAACTGTAACTGTTGAAGTATGAATTCTTCCACTTGCTTCAGTTTCAGGAACACGTTGTACTCTATGAACACCACTTTCAAATTTAAGTCTACTATATGCTCCTTTTCCTTTAAGCATAAATGACACTTCTTTTAAACCACCAATTCCTGTTTCATTCATGTCAATTATTTCTATTTGCCATCTTTTAAGTTCAGCATACATTGTATACATTCTATATAAATTATATGCAAACAACGCAGCCTCTTCACCACCTGCTCCACCTCTTATTTCTATAATTACATTATTGTCATCATTAACATCTTTTGGTAGAAGTAATATCTTTAACTCATCTTCCATACTTGTTAATTTTTCTTTACTTGAATAATATTCTTCTTCTGCAATTTCTTTCATTTCAGGATCATTTAAAAGTTCCTTTGCTTCTTTCATATTATCCTCTATATTTTTATACTCTATATATTTATCCACTACATCTTTCATAGCAGATTGCTCTTTCATATACTTTTTCCAAACTTCCTGATCTGCTATTACATCTGGATCTGATATTTTTTCTGTCAAATCATTATATTTTTTTAATAATTCTTCTAATTTTTCAAACATACTTTTCCACCTTAATAAAAAATAAATTTAAAAAAACTTTCAACATTTATTACTAAATGCTAAAAGTTCTATAACATTTACCTAAAATATAGGTATATTGGTGAGCTATCGCAGGTTCGAACTGCGGACAACTTGATTAAAAGTCAAGTGCTCTGCCAACTGAGCTAATAGCCCATAACCAATCTGCGTATATATAATACTATATTTTTTGCTATTTGTCAATAGTTTTTATTTATTTTTGCAACAAATTAGAAAATAAAATTTAAGCTCATTTAAAATAATGTAATTTTTAGCATATTACATATGTATATATAATTGAAAATATCTACTTTTTTCTATTTTTTTCTATTTTCTTCCATAATATTTGAATGACGATTAAAAATATTGTATAATTTTTTTAATATAAATAAAGGAGGGGATATTATGAAAATACTAGCAATAAAAAATACATATACAAAATACCAACTATTAAATAACATATTAAAGTATACTATTTTAACATTTATTCTATACAAAATTACAATTTTTATACATATAATTATAAACTTATAATTTAGGTTTTCGACAATTTTGCAAAATTTGTCGAAAAAAGTAGAAAAAAGTAGAAGGAAATGTTAATAAACGATATTTCACGTATTGAAGTTACCGCAGAATTATTATATAATCATTTTGGTGATTTTTTATGAAGAAGATTTTAATAGTTGATGATGATTTAAACTTTGTAAAAAATATATTCAACTATATTAACAATAGCACTGGAAATAAATTCATAGTAAGTAATATATCAATTAATGGTGAAGAGGCATATAAAAATTTAATAACAAATTCATTTGATATAATGATACTAGATCTAAAAATGCCTAAACTAAATGGATTAGAACTTATTAATAAAATAAAGGATATTAAAAATTTTCCAGAAATAATAATCATTACAGGAGACCCCTATTTAATGCAAGAATTAGTAAGACTTAATATTCCTATATCTGAAATTTTAACAAAACCTTTTGATTTTGATAAACTTATAGATAAATTAAATATAATAGAAGAAAAGATAAAAAATAATGATTTTATAACAAAGATATCAGAACTTTTAAATAATTTCTATTTTAATAAAAGCAGTCCTGGTTATTTGTACATAGTAGAATGTATAAAGATTTGTTTAAATAAAAACTCTCTTATTACTCCATTTGAAAAGGAATTATATAAAATAATAGCAAATGAAAATAATGCCAAATCTAATCTACATGTAAAATGGGCAATTGATAAATCTATTTCAACAATGAATAAGTATACAACTCCTAGTGTTTTAAATGATTTTTTCCCCTATTCACGTCCAACTTCAAAAATTTTTATCACAGAAATGTTTAATATAATAAACTTCCCCGGGGCAAGCCCTCAAACATCTAGAAAAGATGTTTGCCTCTCTTCGAGAGCGGGGTATTCGCCCCAGCAAACAAAACTTCGTAATGTTTGCCTAGTTTGTTACGACGCAAGCGTCGGGGAATTAAACCCGAAGAGATTAAACAATAACAAAATTATGCCCAATAAACTCTCATAAAAATATAAATTAATTATTAATATATATTAATTTATATATTTTTTTGTCTGTAATTTATTAATATTCCCCTATAAATAGCTATATTTGACTATATAAATTTTATTGACAAAATATATAATTTGATATATAATTTCAGTGGAAGTGATTTTATGGAATTTAGCACTATATTTTTATACTTTTTTATTTATAGTATTCTTGGCTGGACTTGTGAAATGATTTATTGTTCAATATGTGACAGAAAAATTGTTAATAGAGGTTTTTTATTTGGTCCCTATTGTCCTATATATGGATTTGGTGGTCTAATAATTACTTTTTTTTTATCAGATTACTATTATAACCCTTTAATAATTTTTTTGTTTGGAATGATAGCTACATCAATTTTAGAATATATAACTAGCTATATGATGGAAAAAATTTTTAATGCAAAATGGTGGGATTATTCTAAACATAAATTTAACTTAAATGGTAGGATCTGTTTATTAAATTCTACTGAATTTGGTATACTTTGCCTTGCAGTTACATATATATTTGAACCATTTGCAAATAATATTATAAATTTTATTCCTAATACATATAAGCATTTAGTTATAAGTACTATAATTATTTTTATGTTTATTGACTTTACTATTACTATTGCAACTATTTTTAGTTTAAGGGAAAAACTAATTACTTTTGCCAAACTTGCAAATTCTATAAATGAAAAAAATAATGAAAAATTACAAGACTTAGAAATATTAAAGCAGCTTCAAATTATTAGACAAAATATAATTGACAAGAGAAATATATTTAAGAAAAGAATTATTGAAGCATTTCCAAATTTAGATTTCGAAAAAATTAATAAACAGTTTTTAGATATAAAGCTTCAATTAAGCGAAAAAAGAAAAAACTATAAAGAAAGAAAAAAATAATAGAGATATTTAATTTATCCCTATTATTTGTTTTTACATTGTAAGAACTCCACCTTGAGTTTCTAGTATTAATAATACTTTTTCTTCTTGAAGTGTTTCTGCGTTTATATATATTATAAATTCTCTTTCGTCTATTTTCCCTTTAAATTCAAAACATAGTATTTCATTTTTTGACTCTGTTGGAATAATTGCCATATTTTGACTTGATACTTCTATTTTATTATTAATAACTTTTTTTGCTTCTTCAAAACTATGAGAGGTTGTTATTTTTTCTCTATTTGTATGATTATATATATACCCTTGACTTTCCACTGAACAAATTTCTCCATTATCTAAAGCTACTTTTACTTTTATTAAATCAGGATATAATGTTACATCATTTTGTACAGCTGCATAATTTATTATTGCCATATTCTCAGCTCTAAGATAATAAGTATCTATAACATTTTCTATTCCTAATTTTTTTAAGAACTCTTTTCCTTCTTCTTTTGCCTTATCCATTTCAATATTTGTTTGTTCAACATTACGATCACTTACCATTAGGTATAGTTTACAATCTTTTTTTGTTATATATATTGTTCTAACTGATTCAGCTTCTTTTAACTTTACTTCAAAAGTATATAAATATATTCTACCATCTGAATCTTCTCCATCGTTTATATATTCTATATTCTCTTCTCCAAAAATAGATTGTATGTATTTCCTTGCATCATCTTTACTAACCTCTTGACCAGTTAAAAATTTAGGACTTTCTGTAAGTAAATGCTCCGAAAAAGCTCCATCATATATTAGCCCTTCATAATCTTGGAATGTTTTCCCAATCTTATCAATATTTGATACTGCCTCTTCTACATCTACATTAGGCAATTTCTCATCTCCACTATTCTTTAATTCGTCCCATTTTATAGCTCCATTATTCAAATCATCATATATATCTTGCATAACATCAGATAATTCTTTACAACTAGTATAAAGTGATGCTACTTGCTCATATTCTTCATCTGTAATTTTTTGATCTGATATAGTCTGTTTCATTAATACATATGAAAAATCACTAAGCTGTGATAAATACTTTGATGCATTTGACATAGCTTTTTGATTTACAGGTAACTGCTCTAAATTTTCCTTTGCCATATTTGATTGTCGCCAAATATTAGCAAGAGTTGTTGAAGTCAAATTTGGTGTTGTAGTAACTTGTAATTTTGCAAGTTCTGCCTCTACTGTATTTATATATCCTACTATTTCATAAAGAGATTTATTATAATCATCTTGAGAAATCTGTTTTTGCCTTTTAAAGTTATTAGTCATTTCAACACCATATACTATAAGGAAAGATACTACCATAAATATTATTACACCTACATATTTACTATTTATTTTTCCTTTTATTTCGTTTATTTTTTTTTCAAATTTCTCTATCATTATTTTCCCTCCACTCCAAATCTATGGTTTCCAATTGTAGCTACAGTTTTAAGTGAGAATAACCATTTACTTTTTGCAGTTTTAGGATTATAAAAATATAGTGCTCCATTGGTAGGGTCAACTCCACTTATCGCTTCTTTTGCTGCTTTATACACAGTAGAGCCTTCTGCAATTGGTTTATCAAACTGCCCATCTTTTACGCAGGAAAATTGACCTTTTTGATATATTACACCTGAAACAGTATTTGGAAATTGTGAACTTTTTACCCTATTCATAACGACTGCCCCAACTGCAACTTGACCTTTATACGGTTCACCTCTTGCTTCACCATTTATTAACCTTGCAAGTAATTGTGTCATATCAGACCCATCAGAACCCTTTTTAGTACTAGTAGAACTCTGATCTGTTTTTGCAGCTGCATATATTTGTTTTTTTGTATTTGCTAAAATATAATTTATTGTACTATTAGTATTTAAAGATATATATAATAATAATGTTAAAATTGATATACTAAAAATACCTATTATATATTTTTTTAAATCTACAAATTTCATTTTTTCCTCCATTTTTTTATTATTTTTTGTAGATTTAAAATTTATATACAAATTATTTTTTTAAAATATATAATTTAAAATAATTAAACATATGACACCTGGTATTCCTAGAATTCCCGATACAATAGCAGTTACTACATTAAAATTTATATGTATACCAATTTTTGCTCCAAAACAATTTACTAATAATATCATAATTAATCCTACTAATATATTAAATATTAGTTTTAATATATTTTTAAACGGCCATGATAAAAATTTAGCCATGATTATTACTGCTAATACTGTCAAAAAAAGTACAAAATATTGCATACTTTTACCTCCATTAACATTATACTTGTCTAAATAAAATTTATTCTAAAATTTATTTTTATTATTTGTATATTAATTTATAATAAGCTCAAAATATTAAAAAACAATTATTCAAGGAGAAAGAATATGGAGGAAATTATTAAAATTATTATATTATCTTTAAGTTCTATAACAGTATTATTCATTATTACGAAAATACTTGGTAATAGAGAACTTGCTCAACTTACAATGTTTGATTATATAAATAGTATAACTATTGGTTCAATTGCGGCTGAAATGTCTACTTCTCTTGAAGATAATTTTTTACAACCACTTGTAGCAATGCTAATATATGCAGCAGTTATATTTTTAATATCATACTGTACCAATAAATCTATTACTATACGACGATTTGTTGAAGGGCATGCCTTAATACTATACGATAATGGTTACATTTACAATGAAAACTTGAAAAAAACAAGACTTGATGTAAATGAGTTTTTAATGGAATGTAGAATTAATGGATATTTTAACATATCAGATATACAAACTGCTATATATGAAGCTAATGGAAAAATTAGTTTTCTGCCAAAAAGTACCAAAAGACCAGCAAATCCAGAAGATCTAAGTATTGTCCCTACACAAGATAGAGTAGTTACTAATTTAATAATAGACGGAAAAATACTGCAAGATAATTTAAAATCTGCTGGAAAAAACGAGGAATGGTTAAATAAAAATTTAAAAGAACAAAATTACAAAAAAGTAGAAGATGTATTCCTTGCTACATATGATTTTAATGAAAATTTAAGTGTTTTTCCGAAAAATGATAAAAAAATATCACATGATCCTTTTAAATAATATAACTATATATTTTTACGTTCAAACTTTAACTGTTAATGGTAAAATGAAAATAGCAGAAATTACTCAAAAAATTAGATATATATAACTTGAAAATAAGTATTGGAAATATATTTATCAATTGGTCAGTTACAACTGACCAATTGATAAGAAACAATTATTTTATATAACAAAATAATTAATACAATGTAATTAACTAAAGCTTATTTTTATATTAATTCTCTAATAAAAATCTTACCTCTTCTTTTAATTTATTAATTTTATCTTTAATATCTGTTACCCTACTTATCTTTTCTTCATCTTTCATTCTATACCAATTATCGATTTGCCCCTGATTTACTACTTTACCATTAATATTTATAGGTTTAGGTACAATTTCTAAATTCTTCAACTGTTTTTTTAATCTATTAAGTTCTTTTTGCTGTGTTAATACAATTGATTTTGGCAACAATGCTTCAATAATTTCAAGTTTATCAAGCTTATTTACTCTAGTATCTATAACATTTCCATTTTCTGTTATAATATCTTTTTGCGCCATAACATCAGCCCTACATAAAATTATTAGTTTCCTAAAATTGGAAATTGTAAAACCAAGTTTTGTTTTTTTATTTAAAACTTTTGCAAGTGTAGCATCTGTAATATTTTTCATCTGTATAAACTCATCATGACTTTCTATTAAAAAACTTATTTCCTTTATTTCCAAACTATTAAAGCCAAACTTTTCTAATATATCTTTTGCTAATTTTGCAGACTCTTTAGCATGATTAAAATACTGAGTTTGACCTGTTTGTTCATTAACCTTTGCAACATTTGGTTTACCTATATCATGAAAAAAAGCTGCCACCTTTATCATAACAACATCATGCCTTGAGAGATGATTTGTTTGAATATTATCAACAGTTCGTAAAATATGTTCAAATAAATCATACTGATGCTCCTTATTATTCTGAGAACCAAAATTTACTGTTCTCATAAATTGGTTACCAAAAGTTTTTTCTAATTCTTCATTGGAACTATTTAAGTACTCTTCTACCACATTTCTACTTAATAGACTATTTTCAAATTCTTTTTTATTCATAAATTATGTCCTCCTAAAAAAATTATTTTATTAGTTAATATTATCAACACTTATATTATACTTGTCTCTGCGTGTTATAATTTTTTTTTTAATCGAGTAGAGTAGAAAATTTTATAAAATAAAATTTTCATCCCCTATCACACCACCGCATCGTTCTGTTCGACAATGGGCGGTTCAATTTATAAGTTTGATTTCAAGCTAAATAATAATCTAGGGCAAAAACTAATCCTCTTCGTCCTAGCTTTTTATTTTTTTTTTTCATAGCTTGTCTATTTCCTTTCTTTTCGTTATCTTGCAACATCATCTCTTGGATTACCCATTAAGATACGCTCAACCTCTCATCTTTATTTATTCTGATAATTGCAAGAGATTTCAAGACTTCCATAGTCTTATAAATTGTTCAGTCCTTCAGTATTCGTGAGACTTCCTTTCCTTTATTGGCTCGTTTCCTACCTACTATGACTTCTGCTGACTTCCTATAATTCGTTGTTACTACTTATTCGCTTATAGGACCTCACGGGATAAGTCATAACTCTTTCCTCGTTTACTCTCTTGATTTACCCATTAGATTTACGTTTGTCTTTTGGACTTTGTTGTGTTTTGGCAACTTATCCATCTAATAAGCCTTAATATCAAGTTCTTATTCATAGAGCCACGATTTCGCTATTGCTTCTTTTCACGCTCCATTACTGGTTTACGCTTTGCAAGTTGCTATCGAGTTCGCGACAAATACGCCTCTTGGGACTTTCACCCTAGATTTATGACATGCCCGTCATACATATAAAATAGTAATAAAATATAATCTTATTACTATCTTATTATTATATAATTATTTCAACATTTTTAAATGTAATTTTATTTCCATTAACTACAAATGTAACTCTTATTTTTCCAATTGTATTTGGAATATTTTCAGTAGTTACCTCATTTAAGTATAATATATTTTGAATTCCAACTAATTCCAATTGGTTTTCAGTATTTATATTACCAAATTCATAGTAATTGTACTTTTCCTTTAAATATGACTTTCTATAAAGTGATAAATCTACATTTAAATTATCCAAATTATATTCAAATACATTATTATTTAAATCTAAATATGGTACTCCATTTTTATCTAAAGTAACTACAATTTTATTTTCCTCATTATTTACACTATAACTATAATAATATCCTTTAGGAACATCTGAAAAATTTTCTTTTATTAAGTCATGTAACTGACCATCTTGAATTGTTAATATTGAAACATTAGTAGCCTCTTCACTTTGCAAAAATATATAATTTTGCTCATTATTCCTTATAACAGATATTTGATAATCCTCTGCAAAATTTTTATTAGTATCATATGTTATAACTTCTCTTGTATTTCCATCTACTATCTGAATTTGTACATCACCATACATCTTATCTGATATATAATTTTTATTTATAAAACATATATAATCTTCTTTTTCATCTCCATATACATTATACTTTTCTATATAAAATATATTTAAATCACTGCTAAATTCTTCCCCTAATTCTTTAATGTATTTTTTTGTAAGTTGCTTTGGAGTATTTAAATATATCTGTATAAAATATGTTGCAGCTCCTATTATAGAAAGAATTATACATATTAATATAGCATAAAATATTTTTTTGGGAATACTTCTTTTATATTTATTACTTTTTTTAATTACTTCTGTATCATTACTGCTACTATTATCAGAAATTTTAGTTTCTGGTTGTTCTATTTTTACTTTCATTACTTTCTTTTTTAATTTATTTTTTTTCCCTTTTTGCTTCATTTTTTTCTTTCTACCCTATCTAAAAATACAATTCCCTCTAAATGATCACATTCATGTTGTATAACTATTGCTTCCATACCCTTTGCACATAATACTTTTCTTTCCCCATTTAAATCCGTATATTCTACTTTTATTTTTTCATGTCTTTTCACATCATTATATATATTAGGAAAACTAAGACACCCCTCTTCTACAAGTAACATAGATTTAGAACGAGATATAATTTTAGGATTTATTAATACCATAGGTTTCCTAATTTCATCTTCCTCAATATATTGTACATCATAAACAATCATGGCTTTTAACATTCCAACCTGGCAAGCTGCAAGTCCAATACCATCATTTGCATACATTGTATCTAACATATCATGTGCCAATTCTTTTATCTTACTATCAATTACATCTACATTTCTAGCATTCTTTTTTAATATCTCATCTCCATCTAGCCTTATTTTCCTTATTGCCATCTTACATCCTCCTTTTTCCTATTATTCTGCATTATTACTTTTAGTTTCTTCTGAGTTTTCTAAATCACTAACATAATCTGATTTTTCATCACTTGCTAATGTTCCACCAAGTTTTATTTCCTGCCATTCTGATTTAGATATTAAGACTTTTCTTGCCTTACTTCCCTCTGATTCAGATATTATACCTCTTTCTTCCATTTGATCTATTATTCTACCTGCCCTCGAAAAGCCTATCTTTAATTTTCTTTGTAGCATTGAAGCAGATGCTTGTCCAAGATCTACTACTATATCAATTGCCTTATTTAGTAACTCGTCCTCATCAGATGTTTCTTCTGGTTCATTATCTGGTTTAGATTTTTCCCCCTTTATCTTTACTTTTGTATTTTCAATAGTAGCCATTATTTCATCACTATATTCATTTATAACAGTATTACTTTTAATATATTCAACAATTTCTTCAATTTCCTCTTCTGATATAAAATTACCTTGAACTCTTAATGGTTTAGTTTCTCCAACTGGATAATACAACATATCCCCTTTTCCCAATAATTTTTCAGCTCCTGCCATATCCAAAATTGTTCTTGAATCTACTTGAGATGAAACAGTACAAGCTATACGTGATGGAATATTAGCCTTAATTATTCCAGTTATAACATCAACTGATGGTCTTTGAGTTGCTATAACTAAATGCATACCAGCAGCCCTTGCCATCTGAGCTAATCTACAAATTGCATCTTCAACATCATTTGGTGCAACCATCATAAGATCTGCAAGTTCGTCTACTATAACTACTATCTGAGGTAATTTTGCTCCGTTTTCTCTATCCATAGCATTATTATAGCTCTTTATGTCTTTTACTCCCTTTTCTGCAAATAATTTATACCTATTAACCATTTCCTGTACAGCCCAGTTTAATGCTCCTGCCGCTTTTTTGGGATCTGTAACAACTGGTATAAGCAAGTGAGGTATACCATTATATCCTGATAACTCAACCATTTTGGGATCTATTAAAATCATCTTTACTTCACTAGGCTTTGAATGATACAAAAGCGATACTATTAATGAATTAATACATACACTCTTTCCAGCACCTGTTGCACCAGCTATAAGTACATGAGGCATTTTTGCAATATCTGCAACAATCATTTCTCCTGCTGCGTCTTTTCCCAGTGCAAATGCAAGCTTTGATTTATGATTTTGGAAATTATCGGATTCAATAACTTCCCTTATTGCAACAGATTCAGGAGTTAAATTTGGTACTTCTATACCAACAGCTGCCCTACCAGGAATTGGAGCTTCAATTCTTATACTCTTAGCAGCTAAATTTAATGCTATATCATCAGCTAAATTTACTATTTTACTTACCTTTACACCAGTGCTTGGACTAAGTTCATATCTTGTTACTGTAGGACCTCTTGTAACATTTACAACTTTAGCATCTACTCCAAAGCTTAGTAATGTTTTTTGAAGTTTCATTGCTGTTGAATTTACTTCCCTTTTATCTAAGTTTTTACCTTTTACTGGCTCATTTAACATACTAAGCGGAGGAAATTCATAATTGTCTTCTTCTATATGCTCTGTATGTTCAACCATCATTACTTCTTTTACTGATTTATCTTCCTTCTTTTCTTTTTGCAGTTTAAAATATTCATCTCGTTTCTGTTTACTTTCTACTTCTTGCTTATTTTCTAGTTTGCTTTTTGGAGCATCTAACTTAGAAAAATCAAATTCTAATTGATCATTTTCATCGTTTAAAATTTCATCTGTATATACATTATTTTCTTCTGCCATATCAACATCAATTTCTAAACTTTTTAACTTTTGCTTATCTAATAATTTTTGTTGTCTTTTAGATAATTTCTTTTCTTCAACAATAGGTTCAGTAATCAATTCTTTATTAACTCTTTTTCTAGGTGGTCTAATATTAGTGATATCATTTTCTTCTTCTCTAAATAACACTGAAAAAATATTGCCTATTTTTTCTACAATAAATTTTATAACATCTGCAAGTGCACTAAATAATTGTTTAAATGAAATATCAAATGTAACCAACAAAGTTATAATTAGCACAAACGAAGTAATTATTCTAGTAGCTATTACTCCTGCAAATTTTACTAATACCGAAGAAATACCAATACCTACTAATCCGTATGGATTAACACCGCTAACACCATTATTGTACGAATTTACTAAATATTTTATAATATTATACTTAATTTCAAAATTTGTGTTAAAAAATGAAGCTAAAAATACTGATAACAATACCATAAGCAATACTCCACTCTCTATTTTAGCAATTGCATTTACTTTCTTCTCAGATACAATCATACTACCACCTGTCCACATAAGAACTAATGCAAATACAAAAGCAACGTTACCAAAAATTCCCTTTAATACACTCTTTGAAACTTCAGCGACTATTCCAATATTACTAAATGTTAAAAATACAATAACAATAAGTCCTAGTGCAATTAAAAAACCACCAATCATATCAGAACTTAATTTTTTTTGATCTTTTTTATTTTTTGTTTTTACTCCACCTTTTCTTCTTACACTATTTTTTTTCTTTCCCATTCCACACCAACCTCTAGTGTTTAACTATTTAATTCTTGCCTATTTTTCCTTATAACATCTATTGACTCATTTAATATTTCTTCAACTTTTCCTAAAACTGCATCAGCATAGTCACGAGTTCCTACACTAATTTCCTTTGACACTTTATTAGCATTTTGTATTATTTCTTCCTTTTGTTCTAATGCTTGTTGAGTTATAACATGTTCATCTAGCATTGTAACAATTTGCCCTTCTGCCTGCTTTAATATGCTTTGAGCCTCTTGTTCTGCATCTGCAATTATCCTTTGTCTTTCCTCTTTTACCCATTTTGCTTGCTTTATTTCATCTGGAAGTTTTAAACGTATATCTTCTAATATATCTCTTAATTCATCTACATCAATCATTACTTTATTGGAAAAAGGTACCTTAGCTCCGTTTTCAAGCAATTCTTCTACATTCTCTAAAAGTGAAAAAATCTCCATCTTACTACCTCCATTTATAAAATTTCAAAATCACATTTCCATAATTTCTTGTATCAAAACATTCTAAGTTAGAAAAACTATTAAAAACATCATTTTGCTTCTTATTAACCTTTTCTAAAAATGCCTTATCAGTTTCATAAACTATTATACCATTTTTAGATAATATCTTATTATTCAATTTAGATATATACTCAAGTGATTTTATTCCATACATACTATCATATGGAGGATCTAAATATATAATATCAAAAAATATATCATCATTTAATATTTGATTTAAACACTTGATATAATCTTTCTTTGTTATTTTAACACATTCTGCAACATTAGTCAACTTAACATTAGCTATTATAGTTGAAATAGCAATATTTTCCATATCATTTATCCAAGCAAAATTTGCACCTCTACTTATACTTTCCAAGGCAAGATTTCCTGTTCCTGAAAACAAATCAAGTACTTTTTTATCTTCCATTGAACCTAATATTGAAAACAAAGCTTCTTTTACTCTATCTAGTGTTGGTCTTGTCTTAATTGTCTTAGGACTTTGTAGTTTTTTAGCCTTAAATCTTCCTGATATTATTCTCAATTTATTGCCTCCTATTTGAAAAAGATTATATCATTTTTTCTTATATTTGTCTATATTTTGTAGAACTTTTAATATAAAATCCTCTTAAAGAAAAATGTTTCTACACACAAAATAACTGGTAAAAATTTATTTTTCTTTTTACCAGTCCACATTCTCTATTTATTATTTTATTATATATTCACCACCAGATGCAATTAATTCAACATCTGAATTTAAGCATATAACAGGTCTAAATGCATTCCATATATCATCAAAAGTGCTCATAGCTACCGAATCCCATAAGCTTGATGAAATAACTCCATTCCCGTCTAATCCATTAACCATTGCTGATGATATTGATGGAGTAGAGGCCATCCAAGCAGCACGTTTTAGTGGTTCTGTTCTATTACTTACATATAGTTTGTCTGTTTTTTCTAAATGAATAAAAGTATATTTACTCCATGCTGTTGAACCTGATTTTCTACTAATATATCCATCTTCATTCTCTGCTTTACATTCATACTCTGTACCATATAATTGGTTATTTGATGAAATTAACATTTCAATAGTTGGTCCTCCTATTGCATACTCTGCATACTCTACATTCGTATAATATCTATTCCATTCATTTATATCCAACATATACGCCAATACTTTCATATTATATTTACTACTTTTATATTTCTTTATATTAAAATAATCATTATTAAGTCCTTTAATTCTTTCATCTTGTATGTCTGATGAACCTTCGTAATCTGAAACTAAATCAGCAGAAAAAGCGGCTATATCATAACTATCTTCTTTTTTCTTTAATTTATCATTTTTTGGCAAAGTACTAATTGGTACATAATCACTAGCTATTAAATATATATTTTCATCACCTGTTCCTGGATTTTCACCAGCATATAATATCATCCACTCTATCCCATACTTTTGTAATTCTTTATCCACTTCGCTATTACCCGTAACATAATTACTTACTACTTTCCCATAATATTCTTTCTCATTTCCTGATATCCTTTTTACAAATTCTGATTTTTTATTTGTTTTCTTATTTTGAACACTATTTTCATTAATTGTTTGATCATTTTTGTCTGAAACATTCATATCATTATCTGATATATTTCCTTCGCTTATAATATTTTTTTCTTTTCCCTTAGTAAATGCTATTACTGATATTGCTCCTATTATAACAATCCCAATAACAATTAATAAAATTGTCACACTCCTTCTTTTATTTTCCATACATTCCTCCTAATTTTTAATCATATTATACTATATTCCTCTGAAATTTTTCAATAGTTTTTCAAATTATTACAAAAATAAACTGCATAACAATTAATATCATACAGTTTATTTGTATTATTTTTCATATTACTTATTAAGTACTTCCAATAAAAGTTTATTTACTATTGCAGGATTTGCTTTTCCTTTTGTTTCTTTCATAATTTGTCCAACCAAAAAGCCTAACGCTTTATCCTTTCCTGCCCTATAATCCTCAACTGATTTTGGATTTTTTTCTACAACACTTTCAACTAAAGCTTTTATTGCACCTTCATCAGACATCTGTACTAATCCTTTTTTGTCTACTATCGCCTTTGCACTCTCTCCACTCTCAAACATATCAATAAATACATCTTTTGCGATTTTTGAACTTATAGTACCATTATCTATTAACATTATCAATTCAGCCAAATTCTTAGGTGTAATTTTACATTCAGTAATTGTAATTTCACTTTCATTAAGCATTCTAAATAAATCACCCATTATCCAATTTGCAACTGCTTTTGCATTGTTGCAAGCACAAGTCGCTTCTTCAAAGAAACTTGCTGTATATTTAGAACTAGTAAGTTGAGTTGCATCATAATCTGATAAATTAAATTCATCTATATATCTTGACTTTTTTACATGAGGCATTTCGGGCAAATTATCCTTTACATTATTTATATATTCATCACTTAAAACAATAGGTGCTAAATCAGGTTCAGGAAAATACCTATAATCATGTGCATCTTCTTTTGAACGCATAGCGTACCCTATACCTTTTGTATCATCAAATCTTCTTGTTTCTTGATATATAACTCCGCCATTTTCCAACTCTTCAATTTGTCTTTTTATCTCAAATTCTATGGAATTTTCAATTGCTCTAAATGAATTTAGATTTTTAGTTTCTGTTCTTGTACCAAATTCCTTTTGCCCCACTGGTCTTACTGATAAATTTACATCACATCTAAGTGAGCCCTCTTGCATTTTACAATCACATACTTCTAAGTATTCTAATATTCCTTTTAATGTTTGCATATATTCAACAGCTTCTTTTGCACTTCTTATATCAGGCTCTGATACAATCTCTATAAGTGGTACTGCACATCTATTCATATCAACAAGTGTAGCTCCTGTATACGCATCATGTATTAGTTTTCCTGCATCTTCTTCTATATGAATTCTTGTTATACCTATTCTTTTTACATTTCCCTCTACATTTATATCTAAATAACCATGTTCACATAGTGGTAAATCATATTGTGAAGTTTGATATGCCTTTGGCAAATCAGGATAAAAATAGTTTTTTCTATCTTGCTTTGAAAATCTTGCAATTTCACAATTTGTAGCAAGTCCTGCTTTTACTGCATATTCTACTACTTTCTCATTTAATACTGGAAGTGTACCAGGCATTCCTGTACATATTGGACAGCAATGAGTATTGGGATCAGCTCCAAACTCTGTCGAACACCCACAATATATTTTAGTATTAGTAGACAATTCTGCGTGTACTTCCAAACCGATTATTACTTCATAATCTTTCATTATTTTTCCTCCCATTTTAAATTTTTTTTCTAGCAATTTTTATATATTCATAAATTTCATTTATATTAACTAATTTTGCCTCATTACCAATAACTTTTATTTCAACTAGATTATTTACTAAATTTCTTGGACTAACTACTATTCTTATAGGTGCACCAATAAGGTCTGCATCTGCAAACTTTACACCTGCATTTTTATTTCTATCATCTAATAATACATCTAATCCATCTTTTTTTAAGTCATTGTATAATTTATCAGAAAATTCAGTTATTTCCTTCTTTTTAGTATAATCTATTGGACATATATGTACATCAAACGGTGCTATTTCTACAGGCCAATTAGTCGCATTCTCAGTGGCTTTTGCTTCTAGAACAGATGCCATTAGACGCCCAACTCCTATACCATAGCAGCCCATTAATGGTACATTAGCTTTACCATTTTCATCTAAATATGTCATTTTCATTAACTCTGTATATTTTTTACCAAGTTTAAATATATTACCAACTTCAATTCCATTAGCAATACTAAGTGCTCTTTTATTACAAATTGGGCAAAAATCATGTTCAACTACTTTTGAAATATCCACAAATTCTACATTTGGTACATCTCTTGATACACATATACCCTTTATATGATAATCTTTTTCATTTGCTCCAAATATTAAAGACTTTTCATTTTCTAAAGATTTATCATACACAACGATACAATTATCTACATTCAAATTTACTGGTCCAACAAAACCATATGTTATACCATCTGTATCATCTGCCTTTTTAGGTATTAAGTCCTCATCATCTATGTTTAATAAATGTCTAAGTTTAGTTTCATTTACCTCCCTATCAGCCCTTATAAATACTATAATTGTTTGTTTATTATCTAGCCTTTCATATATTACTGCTTTTCCCATATGAGTTATACTCTCATTAGTAAATTCATGCAACGCCTCAATTGTCTTTATATTTGGTGTATATATCTTTTCTAATTTTTCTTCAGTTTTAGTTTCAACTTCTATGTTATTAGTATATGCAACTTCCATATTAGCACTATATCCGCATTCATTACAAATTACTATTTTATCTTCACCAGCCTCACAAAGAAGCATAAATTCATGAGCACCACTTCCACCCATCATTCCAGTATCAGCAGCAACGGCTATTGTTTCAGGAATACCAACTCTTTCATAAATTCTCTCATATGCTTTATAAAATTTGTCGTATTCTTCATCTAAACTCTCCTTAGAAGTATGAAATGAATAAGCATCTTTCATGGTAAATTCTCTTACACGTATAAGTCCTGCACGAGGTCTTGCTTCATCTCTAAATTTTGTTTGTATTTGATACACAGAAAATGGATATTTTTGATATGATGTAATTTCATTCATCATACTAAACACAACAGCCTCTTCATGTGTCATAGAAAGTACCATATCAGTATCATTTCTATCCTTAAATCTTAATAACTCTGAGCCAACTGTATCATATCTACCACACATATCCCATAGTTTTCTAGTAGCTACAACAGGCATAAACACTTCTTGAGAACCAATCTCATTCATTTCTTCCCTTATTATATTTTCTATTTTTGATATAACCCTTTTTCCAAGTGGCAAAAGAGTATAAATTCCAGAAGCCATCTGTTTTACATATCCACCTTTTAGTAATATGCCATGACTTTTTGTAGAAGCCTCATTTGGCCATTCTTTTTTTGTATTTGCTATTAATTTTGATTGTAACATAAACTCACTCCCATTTATTGCACTACATTCTACAAAATAGGTTTATTCTTACTAAAATCTGTATTTTGTTCATATGTATATGCAATTTGTAATAATTTTTCTTCATTAAATGCAGAACAAATAAATTGCATACCTATAGGCATTCCATTGGTATCAAATCCACCTGGTACTGATATTGCAGGTAACCCTGTTATATTTACAGGAACAGTATATATATCCTCTAAATACATTTCAATTGGATTTGTAGATTTCTCACCAAACTTAAATGAAGTGTTTGGAGCTGTTGGAATTAATATTGTATCACAAATTTCAAAAGCCTTTTTAAAATTTTCAATTATTAAAGTTCTTACTTGTTGTGCTCTTTTGTAATATGCATCATAATATCCAGATGAAAGCACGTAAGTACCAAGCATAATTCTTCTTTTTACCTCATCTCCAAAGCCTTCTGTTCTAGATTTTACATATAGAGCTGTTAAATCATCAAATTCACTAGCCCTATGACCAAATCTTATTCCATCATATCTTCCTAAATTAGAAGAAGCCTCAGCAGTAGCAATTATGTAATATGTTGCTAAACTATATTTTGCATATTTTAAATCTACATTTACAATTTCTGCCCCTAATTCTTTTAAAACATTTAACGAATTTTCATATGCAGTTTTTACATCTAAATTTACTCCATCTTTTACAAAATTCTCATCAATACCAATTTTAATACCCTTTATATCATTTTTCAATGACTTTATATAATCCTTCTTTTCTATATTGGCAGAAGTAGTATCTTTAGGATCATATCCTGATATAACATTTAACATTATAGCCGCATCTTCAACAGTTTTGGTAAGCGGACCTATTTGATCAAGTGATGAAGCATAAGCTATTAAACCATACCTTGATACCAAACCATAAGTAGGTTTTAGCCCTACTACTGAACAGTATGACGCTGGTTGTCTAATTGAGCCACCTGTATCAGAACCAAGGGAAGCATATGCCATATCAGCTGATACACATGCAGCACTTCCTCCACTAGAACCACCTGGAACGTGATTAGTATTCCATGGATTTTTTGTTTTTTTCATATATGAACTTTCTGTAGAAGATCCCATAGCAAATTCATCCATATTAGTTTTTCCTAGTATTATAGCACCTGCATTTTCTAATTTCTCAATTACTGTTGCATCATATATTGGTACAAAGTTTTCTAACATTTTTGATGCACATGTAGTTTTCACACCATTAGTACATATGTTATCTTTTATCGCTATTGGTACTCCTCCAAGAATCCCTATATCTTCACCAGAATTTAATTTTTCTTGTAACTCATCAGCTCTTTTATACGCATTATCTTTTGTAAGTGTAATATAAGCATCTATTTTGGGTTCAATATTATCAATACGAGAATATACACTATCTAAAACTTCTCTTATTGTTATTTTTTTTGATTTTATATCATTTGCAATATTGCTTAATGTTTGATTATATAACTCCATCATTATCCTCCTATTCTACTGTCTTTGGTACACTAACACAACCTGACTCTTTATCAGGAGCATTTTTTAGTATCTCTTCTCTATTATAAGAATCTTTTACTTCATCTTTTCTAAATACATTCTTTATATCTAATATATGTGCTGTGGGTTTTACTCCCTCAACATTTATTTCTGATAAAGTATTAGCAAAATCAACTATATTTGATAATTCATCTGTAATTTTTTGTAATTTTTCATCATTAAACTCAAGTCTTGAAAGTTTGGCAATATGTTTTGCCTCTTCAATTGATACACTCATTGAAATTCTCCTCCCTATTTTTACCACTTTATTATACTTTAAAATACTCAATCTGTCAATATAATTTAAATAAATGAAATGTCTAAATTACTAGAAAGTTGCAAATAAAAATTCTATAAATTAATATTATTCTATAAAATAATTTTTAGTTATTTACATTTTTGCTTATCCATAGTATAATATTTATCAAATTTACAATAATAATTAAAAATATAATTAGAAAGAAGGGTTAAAATGCTAAAACTTATTGTTCTGGGAAATTATGCACCAAATTTACGATTTAAACCTGGTACTAGTTACTTAATAACAGGACTTAGTAAAAATATACTCTTGGATTGCGGCAATGGTACTATAAGATATCTATTGAAATACATAAAGAAAAATCATATTGATTTATCATCATTAACCATAATAATATCACATAACCACTTTGACCATTGTGCAGATTTAATTAATCTAGCATATGTATTAAAAGTAAATAAAAAGAAATTAACTATATATATTCCTCATAAAAGCGTAATATATGACATAGTTAAAAAATTTAGAAATGTATTTGACGTAAAAACATTAAATGAAACTACACATTTTAGTATTGATAATGCAGATTTTACATTTTGCAGAACTCCACACTGTGGTGAATCTTACTCTACAAAAATATGTATAAACAAAAAAATATTTGTATATACATCAGATCTACCATACGTAACCGATAAGCTTAAGACATTTATTAATAATGCAGATATTGCACTAATTGACTGTGGTAATCCATATAAATATACTAGTATATCTTTAAAAAACTATCATGGTCAAACAACTGAAATTGTAAATAGCATCTTTAATTGCAATGTAAAAAAGGTTTTTGCATCACATTTAAAAGCTTATTTAAACAAAATAGATTATATAAATTCTTTTCCTAAAAATAAAGATGTACAACTTGTTTTTATGAATAATGAATATAACATATTCTAGTATAAAATAGAGTAAATTTTACTCTATTTTATACTAGAATTTTTCTTTTTTTACTAGCTAAAATTACACAAAAAAAGCATATAAAATTCAATAAATTTTATACACTTTTCAAATTTTATTTTGCAAGTTCTATGGCTCTTGTCTCTCTTATAACATTTACTTTTATTTGTCCTGGATATACCATTTCTTTTTCTATTTGTTTAGCAACATTTCTTGCCATAATTACCATAGAATCATCATCAACTTGTTCAGGCTTTACAACAATTCTTACTTCTCTACCTGCTTGAATTGCATAAGATTTTTCAACACCTTCATATGAATTACATATTTCTTCTAATTTTTGTAATCTTTTAATATATGTACTAACAGTTTCTTTACGTGCACCAGGTCTTGAAGCAGACACTATATCAGCAGCCTGTACTAATACTGCCTCAATTGTTTTTGGATCTGTATCACCATGATGTGCTTCCATTCCCCAAATAACTTCATCTTTTTCTTTATATTTCTTTAATAATTCTATTCCTAAACTTACATGAGTTCCTTCAACATCATGATCAAAAGACTTTCCTATATCATGTAGCAATCCTGCTCTTTTGGCTATTGTAGGATCAAGTCCTAATTCTTCTGCTAAAACTCCAGCTATATTTGATACTTCAATAGAATGATTTAAAACATTTTGTCCATAACTTGTTCTATACCTAAGTTTTCCTAATAGCTTTAATAAATCAGGGTGAATATTTACAACCCCAGTTTCTAGTAATGCTCTTTCTCCTTCTTCTTTTATAGTATTTTCAACTTCAACTTTAGCTTTCTGAATCATTTCTTCAATTTTTCCTGGATGAATTCTTCCATCAGCAATAAGTCTTTCAAGTGCAATTCTTGCAACTTCTCTTCTTATAGGGTCAAAACTTGACAAAACAATTACATCTGGCGTATCATCAATAATTAAATCAATACCAGTTAACGTTTCTATTGTCTTTATATTTCTTCCTTCTCTACCAATTATTCTACCCTTTAAATCATCATTTGGTAAACTTACTACTGTTACAGTAGCCTCTGATGTATGATCAGTTGCACACTTTTGTATAGCTACAACTAATAATTCTTTTGCTTTTTTATCTATCTCCTCTTTTGCCTTATCTTGTTGTGTCCTAATATATTCTGCCATTTCTGGTTTCATTTCCTCTTCCAGATTTTTCATTAATTGTATTTTTGCCTCATCAATAGTCATCTTAGATATTTCACTTAGCTTTTCCATTTCTCTTTCATGAGATTTTTTCAGTTCTTTTTCTTTTTCTGAAACTTGTTCTAATTTTTTTATAACTGCATTTTCCTTTTCTTCTATTAATGCAGATCTTTTATCAATTAAATCTTGTCTTTGATTGATTCTGTTTTCTATTTCGTGCAATTCTTTTTTTCTGGCTTTTTCTTCTCTATCAATCTCGTCTTTTCTTTTTATCATTTCGTCTTTTGCTTGTAAAGTAGCTTCTTTTTTTATACGTTCAGCATCTTTTTTACTATCTTCAATTATTTTTTCTGATTGTTCTTCTGCAGATTTTATTTTAGCCTCAGCTATTTTTTTTCTATAGATAATTCCAACAAAGAAAAAAATTAAAGAGCCAAGCAAAAACGAACCAATAGCACAAATAGCAATTGTCATTTCCTTTTTTCTCCCTTCTATAAAATTTTCAATGTACATTATTATATAAGCATATATTTACTTTACATTTATAATCTAGTATATTTACCTCTACACTAAAATATATTAATTTATAATATACCTATTTCATTATATAATAAAATTAAAAAAATGGCAAGCTTTTTTACATAATTTTTTCATTACAGTACTTATTTTACAAGCTTGTACAGTTTATTATATATTGTAACAATTTTCGCATAAAAATTTATATTAGGGAAAAATTTATTAAATACTACTAATAATCAATATCTTGTTCATCTAAAATTTTTAATTGTGCTTCAAGCATTGACTTTACTTTTACTCTATAAATTTGCATTTGTTTTTTCTTTTCTTCCAGTTCAACCTCAACATTAGTTATTTCTTTTCTTAAATTAATCAGCTCATCTTTAACTTCTATCTCTGCTTCTCTTTTTATATTTAATGCTTCCTGTTTTGCATTCTCTCTTATATCTTCTGCCGTATGTTGTGCATTCTCAATTGTTTTATTAATTCCCTCTTCAACTGATTTATAATAAGAAACAGAATCTTGCATTAAATTTACTTTATCTCTTAGTTCAGAATTTTCTTTATATAAACTTTCATAATCATTTATAATCTGCTCCATAAAATCTTCAACATCTTGTATATCATATCCTTTTACTTTTACTTTTTTAAAAACCTTATTTTCAATATCAATTGGTGTAAGCATTACACATATCCCCCTTTAAAAATCAAAAAGACAGACCACCAGCCTGCCCACTTTGTCATTTTAGCCATGAAAATGATGACTTTTGTTGTTTATTTTGATTTTGCTCAATATCATTTTGTATTTCGACATTACGCGGTGTTATAAGATATATTAAACTAGACACCCTTTGAATAGTTCCATCTACCATAAAAGTTGAACCACACAAAAAATCTACTATTCTTCTAGCATCCTCTTTATTTGCATTTTCAAGATTTACAATTACTGATTTTTTCTCTTTAAAATATCTTGCAATATCAGCAACATCTTCATAACAATTAGGTTGTGTTATTACCATCTTAGATGACGATACTGCTGTATTCATTGGTATAACTTTATTTTGCATATTCCTTGAAGAATAAGGGCTACTATCCTCTATTTCACTAAATGATCTTCTACTCCTTGGCATAGGTTCCTCTATTTCTTCTTCCATATCATTATCTTCTTCATCATATTGTTCTACTTCATCATCGTATTCATATTCATCTTCTTCACTATTAATCCCAACCACCTTCATCAGTTTATTTAACCAAACCGCACTCATATACAACCCCCTATTAAAAAATCACTCTATACTATAATTATGCAATAAAAGATAAAATATGTCAATACTTTTGACAAAAATTTATGTTTTTTTATTACCTTCAACAAAAAAAGAATTATTACTAACACTTATATACTGATAAAACAGATTTACAATAAAATGTTAGAAGCCTAAATAAAACAGATATAATGATATTACTAATAAGATAATTCCAATAATTATTTTAATTACATTTGAAAATTTTATATATTTTTGATTATTTGCAATTTTTTGTATAAAATCTGCTGAAATTCCTGCTATTATTACTATAATACAATGTCCTATTGAATATATAATCATTAACATTACACCATATAAAAGACTAGATTTTGTAGCTACAATAGCAAGAATTGATATTAATATTGGAGTACTACAAGGTGAATCAAATATGCCACCTATAATTCCAAGTAAAAAGGCTCCTAATATATTCTTTTTTAATTTAGGTCTTTTACATACATCATTTTTACCTGCAAATATTCCGAACAAATTTAAAGCTGAAATTAGCAAAATTATCGCTAAAAATAGATAATACCAATTTCCAAATAACTTAAGTTTATTTCCTAATATAACTGATATAACTCCAATCAATATAAATGTAATTATAATACCTAACGAAAAATACATGCTTATTATTACATTATTAAATCTATCCTTTTTATCTTTGTTATCAATAGTTATATATGCAATTATAAGTGGTAATGTAGATATCATACATGGACTAAATGAAGAAAGTATACCACCTATAAATGCTATTATACATGAAACTATATAATTGTCATTAATCATATTAGATAGATTTATCATTATTTCAATCATTTTTTATTACTCCCTCAATCATATTTATAAGTTCTTCTTCCTTTATAATTCCAAGTTTTCGTTTTTTTACTTTACCATCTCTATCAACTATAATCAAAGTAGGGACTTCATTTATAACATATTTACTACTAAGTTTAATATTATAAGAAACATCTATTTTTTCAAAATCAAGTATATCTTTATACGTTTCTTTTATTTTATTATACGTTGGTAACATATAATTGCATGCTGGACAGTTTTCCGTAATAAAAAAATATATTTTATATTCATGATTTCTAATTTCAACTTTTTTCGTTGCTTGCTTTGTATCTACATTTTTTTCTACTGTACATTTTTTTGCTATAAATACTGAAATTATTAATAACAATACAAATATGATTATTAATATCTTTTTTGATCTTTTTATAAGTATCACCTCGTGTATATTATATACTCAATACTATATAAAATCAATAAATTTATTACTTACATCAAAAAAACACCTCACATTTATTAACTAATTAATAAATATAAAGTATTTTTTAATTTATACATTTACAACTGCTTTTGTTTCCATTCTAATTTTATCAGCAATCATTGCAATAAATTCTGAATTAGTAGGTTTTCCTTTATTAGAATTTACAGTGTAACCAAATATCTTATCATGCATCTCAATTTGTCCTCTATTCCATGCAACTTCTATTGCATGACGAATTGCTCTTTCAACTCTTGACGGAGTTGTTGAAAATTTCTTTGCAAGTGTAGGATAAAGAGTCTTAGTAATAGCATTTATAATATCTTCATTTTCTATAGCAAGAACTATTGCCTCCCTTATATATTGGTAACCTTTTATATGTGCAGGTACCCCAACATCATGAATGATATTAGTAACTCTAACTTCTACAGGTAGATTACTTTTGGGAATATCCCTCTCTTTTGAATAATAAGCCGTTGGCATTGTGCATCTATCATCATCATCGCTTTCAAGTAAATCTCTTAATCGATTTGCTAGTGTTGACATATCAAATGGTTTTACCACATAATATGTTGCACCAAGCGATATTGCTTTTTGTGTAATTTTTTCTTGTCCTATTGCAGACATAACTATTGTAAGTAATTCATGATTTAAGTTTTGTTTCATTAAATCTTCTAATACTGATATACCATCTCTTTCTGGCATAATTATATCTAATAATAATATATCAGGGTTATATTCTTTAACTAATTCAACAGTTTCTTTACCATCATACGCAACCCCAACTACTTCCATATCTTCCTGGGAATTCATATATAGACTTAACAATCTTACAAATTCTTTGTTATCGTCTACTATTACAATTTTAGTTTTCTCACTCATTTAATCCTCCATCTATCTTACTAAAACAACGCAAGACAATTATACAAAAATTTTTTGAAAAAATCAAGTCTTTTAGCGTAATTTTGTCATCGAGTTTTGTCGAAATTTAATTTTTTATTAAATTCCTTTTTTTTCCAGTATTATTTTACAAAATTCGCGCAAATTATTAGTGTAAAACATTATTTTAGTTTTACTAATTTTAATAACGGAGGTGAAACAAATGGCATCAAATAGTAAAATGACTAACAAACAAGCTAAGGAAGCTCTTAACAAATTTAAATATGAAGTTGCTAATGAATTAGGTGTTAACTTAAAACAAGGTTATAATGGTGACTTAACATCTAGAGAAGCTGGTTCTATAGGTGGTGAAATGGTTAAAAAAATGGTTGCTCAAGCAGCTAACCAAATGCAATCTCAACAACCTAACCAATAATTTAGTTAACAGTTGTTTATTACAATAGTGAGTACTTTTTATCTGTACTCACTATTTTTATTTATTAACTTCGTATTTCTAAAACAAAATTTTGCAAATCTCTTTATTAGAAATATTTTTTAACCAATAGATATATAATATTTTTTCATTTTCTTTAATCTTTTTATTGTACTATATAGAACAAAATAATATTTATTATACATAATAATATTAAAATTCAAAAAAATATTATCATAACGCTATAATTGTTTTTAAAGAATATATAATTTATTTTTATAAAAAAATAATATCTTCGTATAATTATTTAAAAACTTCACAAATTAATATTAATTGGAGGTGAAACAAATGGCATCAAATAGTAAAATGTCTAATAAACAAGCAAAGCAAGCTCTTAACAAATTCAAATATGAAGTTGCTAATGAATTAGGTGTTAACTTAAAACAAGGTTATAATGGTGATTTAACATCAAAACAAGCTGGTTCTATCGGTGGTGAAATGGTTAAAAAAATGGTTGCTCAAACTGCAAACCAAATGCAATCTCAACAACCTAACCAATAATAAATTGTATAATAGGGGCTTTTTCAGCCCCTATTTTTGTAATTTATGTGATTTATATAAATTCTATATTATCACACCTTCTATTTATACAGTTTTCTATTACCTCCTCTTTTTTTCCGGAAGTAGAAAAAACACATTGTTTAGATAAAGCTAATACCTGCTCTCTTATTTTTACTTCATACTCTTCTTTTGTAGAATTTATTTTAAGTTTAATTTTAGTGTGTCTATGTAAATATTCCTTCAAATCAACAAATTTTATATCATACTTTTGTGCGATTTTTTCAATATAGTCATTTCCAATTAATATTTCCTCTTCTTCACCACTTCCAATATACTGATTAAGTATTTCTTTTGGAATATAGTTCTCAAGAATTTTCATATTTTGACTATTGTATCTAAAGCCCTTCCAATTTACTTCATGGAAATTATTTATATAAAGCTCTTTCATTACGGATTCAATATCACAATATCCATGAATATATGGATGAATTACAGGGAAACTATCAATACCAGCATTTCTTAAATTTACTAATGACTTTATTCTATCTTTTGTAGAAGTTTTTTCAAGTTTGTCCAAACCTGTTACACTATAACATACAACAAGTTTCTCCTTTATCTCTATCAAAATTTTTAACTGTTCATCAGTTAGTGGTATTTTACTTATAAGACATAATTTCCTTATATTTTTTTCTTTTACCATTTTAACTAAAAATTTTAGATCATCTAGGAATATATCCCAGAAACAGTCAGTTATCCCCTGAAAGCCCAAATATTCCCCATCTAACAAATTCCATGGTAAGTTCATATCCTCAAGTTTTGGATCTTGAGGAAGTCTGTTAAAAAACACACAAGATTTATTCATTCCTATTCTTGCTGTATTTTTCCAATATTTAGAACGTATATCAATTTTTTGTGCCATACAATACATACAGTTAACTGGACAAGTTGGTACTCCATTTTTACATACTATCATAAGCTCCTCCTTATTTAACAGAAATATTCAATTTGTTCCAAATCATTTTTGCAACTTCTATTGGATTACTCCCCATCTCTTCTGTATTATAACACTCTGAGTAATACTTTCCTATCATACAGTAAGAGCAATTATAGCATTTTGGCATAGATCTTGCATACACCCACCAAGAATTTACTACATATATTGGAAGTCCTGTTAGTATACTTGAGGTTGGATATGCTACATTTTTATCTCCTACTTCTCTTACTCCATTTCCATATACTAATTTCTTAGTAAGTAGCCTCAAAACACTTGTATCTCCTAATGACACATTTTCGATTTTATCTAGTTGTATAGCATTTCTTTTAAGCTTATAACAAGATGTACAACAAGATTCACATTCTGTTCTCTTTTGTGGATCTACATTACATATTTGTCCTTTGTCGTATATATTTAAATGAGCATCATAGCCTAACAATTTTACAAATTCAATATCATCTTTAGTAGGTTTTATCTCATCTCTTTTATCAAAACAAGTCGATTTTAAAGGACAATTATAACATTTTGCTAGCTGTGGACTTGCTTGATATGGATTATATGAGATTTTTTCATTTAAGACATATGCCACACCACAAGATGTTCTTTCAAATAATGTTATTGCATATTTCTCTTTCATCTCATTTAGTATTTTTCTAACATCTGATGGAATTATTTTTACTCTAAAAGACCATTTATCTTTTTCCTCTTTTGAAATTCCACTATTTAACAAAATTTCATCATTTCCTCTAAGTCCAGATACAATCATCGTAGTTATACCAGATTTAGAAACGTTCTTAAAAATTTCTTCAATACATTGTCTTGATGTATTATATGGTGGTATAAATGGTCTTACGTAGGCTAATGATGGTATATTGTATTTTTTACATAAATATAATGTATTATATCTATTCTTTGCTGTACATTCATAAGGCATTCCTTCTACCTTCTTATTAGTCAAACCACTAATTGAAACTAGTACAACTAGCTTCAAGGCTTTTGAATATTCTGAAAGTTTTATTGCCTGTTCTTCTGTAATTTCAGACTTCGTTATTATCGATACAATACCTTTATGTTGTGTATTTTTCAAAGACTCCAATTTTTCAAAAGTATTTTTAACCTGTAATGAAAAAAAAGGATCTCCATATAGATTATTTATACTAACAGGAACATTTCCAAAATAATCAAAAAAAGTTTTTTTATTCATTTTTTATTCTCCTTTATTTATGAATTTATTTGAATAAGTTTTCCTGCAAGATACTGTATATCCTCTACTTCATTTATTAACCCTGCTGAAAATCTGATAAGTGAGTATCTGTCATCCAATCTACATGCATCATCAGCTATATACCTACCTTTAGATACTTTTACCATATTATTTAAAAATACTTGACCTTTTTCATCTTGTATAATAGGTCCATCAATTTCCTTTATTTTTTCAATTAGTCTATAAGCACAAAAAGCACCTTCTCTACAAAATATATTCTTTTTATACTTACCAATACTTTTATTTAGTAAATCTACAGTTTCCTTATTACTTTTCTTAGTATTTGATAGTACTAAAACTGGTGTTCTTTGTACTCCCTTAACTTTTCTACCAAAATATATTTTATAGCCTGCCCCTTCTAACCTATCACAAATTTTATCTATTTCATCACATAAATCATTTGCATGTTTTAATAAATTTTTCTCACCAATCTTTTTATATAATATATCATGAGCTTTAGAAATTGCAACACAACCAATTCCGTTTGGTGTTCCACTTTCGTGCATATATGGTACATCTTTATATATAGTAAAATCATTTCTGGCATACACCACATTTCCACCACCTGTAACAGCATTTCTATCATTTCTAAATAAAGATTTTTTGCCTGCTAATACTCCAGCTCCAAATGGTGCATACATCTTATGACCACAATATACCATAACATCGCAATCATTAAGTGATGGTTTAAAATGTGGTGCATATTGTGAAGCATCTAAAAAGAAAATTACATTATATTTCTTACAAATCTCATAAACTTTTTGAATATCTGTAACATATCCTGTTATATTACTGGCACCAGTCAATGCTACTAATTCTATATCTCTTTCCTTACTTAATGTACTTTCTAATTCCTCAATATCTATTTTAAAATCTACAGTCTTTAACTCTACAACTTGGAAATTTTTTTCCCATGGTAGCCTATTACTTGAATGTTCTATATCTGATACCAGTATTTTTCTAAAATTACTCATAAGTGCAAATTTATTAATTCCATCTGTTGTATTAGCAGTAAATATAACAGCATGATCTTGTTTTGTACCTTCTATACACTCTAAAATATTATCTCTTGCTTGCTCATATAACATTGTAGAAGTTTCACTGTTATATCCACTACCTCTGTGAACTGAACCATAATTCATTAAAAACTCATCGGTAGTATTTTTTACTTCTAATAAAGCTAACGTACTTGCTCCATTATCTAAATATATATTTTTTTCTTTTTTCTCTCCAAAAAATTTTTCCATAAAAAATTCCTCCTTCTATAATCATATTAGGTTTAATATCATATACGCGTATATTATATCATATTACTTTACATAATTCAAGAAATATTAAATAAAATATAAAAAATGTTTTTCTAGTCTATCTTTTAACGTTACTATTCACGGGTATAGTAAGGTAAATGAAACACTGTTATATCAGCAAATATATTATCTTGTAAAAAAATGATTTTTACAAAATAACATTAATTTTATAGTATTTTAATCATAAAAATAAATTTTAGTATTAATTTTTATTATATATTTTTAATAAAATTATTACTTAAATTAAGGCAGTGCAAAAGTATTAATGACATAAAAAATATAATTTTACCCCCTTGAATGGTAACCTTTTAACAAAAATTTATATGACTTCACTCTTAGGAAACATTAACTTTTAGCATTTTATTATGTATATGATGACTGATTATAACTTATAATATGTACATTAAATCATTAAATTTTGTTTTAAAATAATGTATCATATATATAATTTATTATTAACTATATATTGAAAGGACGAAAATATGAATTATTTATCTTATTTCTCAAATGAAGACAAACTAAAAGAATGTATTGCAAAAAGTGTAAAAAAAATTCGTTTAGAAAATAACCTAACTCAAGAAAAGTTTGCTGAAAAATTAGAAGTTTCAATTGAACATATTTCACGAATTGAAAACTGTAAGTATACTTGTTCTATTATGCTAATATTAAAAATATGTACAGAATTTAAAATAGATCTGCATGATTTCTTTTGTATATCAAAAGAAACAAATGATAGTATAACTAATTATCTTAAAAATATTTCAACTGAAAAATTTAATGCTATTGTTGAATTTTGCAAAGAAGTAGAAAAATCCAGAGGTAATTCTTAAATTATATTTTTTAGTTTGGTATTCATCTTTAAAGGCAATTATTTTTGCCTTTTTTTCTACTCCTAAGTTGTTCAAAAAACTCACTCAATATATTTGAGCATTCCTCACAATCTTGCATATATTCATATTCTACCTTATGAGTAGTATTTACATTAAACATATTACATAATGAACCTACACAACCATTTTTGTAATCATATGCACCTATATACACTTTTTTTATTCTAGCCTGCAAAATAGCACCTGAACACATAGCGCATGGTTCTAAAGTCACATACATTTCGCAACCATCAAGTCGCCAACTATTCATTTTTTTACAAGCTCTGTTTATACATATTATTTCTGCATGTGCTAAACTACTTTGCTTTGATTCCCTTAAATTATATGCCTTAGAAATAATAACTCCATCTTTTACTATAACAGCTCCAACAGGTACTTCTTCTTTAATATATGCCTTTTTGGCTTGTTTTAATGCCTCTTTCATATACTTGTCCATTATAACTCCTTTACAATTTATTTATACACAAAAATACTATTTCTAACTCTTGGTTTTAAAAACTAATTAGTTAATACATTTTTCATATATACATTATACCAAACTTTTGTTTATCTGTAAACAATATAATATTATTTTTTTTAATTTTTGATCACAAACTTCGACATCTCTGATTGTATAAAATTAATATGATTTTTAAAAATAATCAATAATAGCTAAAATGACTATTAATCTTTATACAAATTTTTGATTTGTATGTAAAATTAAAATACATCAATGTATATAATTCAATTAATTTAACTAAATTTAATTTTTACTATTATTATATCAATTGCAACATATAGCATAATACGCAAATTTTCGTCAAGTTGAATGATTAATGTATTTCCAATAACGAATAATTAATCATTACAGATAGTGGACATGGTATTCCAGATGAACGGAGCTGTTGCTACTATGGTACAAAAAACAAGCGATAAACCTAACAATAGAATTAAACCTACAAAAAATAATAGAATAAAGTTGTGCTAGTGTATTCTTACTAGAAGTAATAAAGATGGCATATACTCACATCTTAAATACTCTTATAGTATTAGATTGATATAATCCTTATATATGCAATGTTCTTTTGTCAATTTTATAATCAAAAAATTCTCAAATAATTTGCAATTTTCACATTTATTTTCCTTTATATTACATTTATATGTATTTTTATATTTATATTAACTTTATACTATAAAATTATTTTATCTTAAAATAATTGATATTATATGTTTATATATTTTTTATGATATAATAAATAAAAATCTTATACATTTTTTATTAAAATTCCGAGACTTCCAATTCCTTTTCTTAGAATACATAGTGATTTTTTCTCTCTCAACAGTGTTTAAGATAAATTATATCAACTTTTGTTTAAAGCAATCCAATAATAGTATGTAACCTATTAATCTTTATACGAATTTTTAATTATAATTAAATTTAGTAATATTATTTAAATTCACATGTGATATATTAAAATATATTAACATATATATATATAAGGTGATACAATGAATTTAACTAAATTTAATAAAATATTATTATTTTCGCTTGTACTAATTGTTATATCGCTTGTAACGTATGGAATAATACGCAAAATTCCTAATCAAGTTGCAATGGTAAATGCACTTCCAATAACAAATAAAGTAATAATTATCGATAGTGGACATGGTATTCCAGATGAACGGAGCAGTTGGCTACTATGGTACAACAGAACAGGCAATAAACTTAGCAATAGGATTAAAACTACAAAAACTAATAGAACAAAGTGGTGCTAGTGTAATTCTTACTAGAAGTGATGAAAATGGCATATATTCATTAGATAGCAAAAGTATTAAAAGTAAAAAAGTTAGTGACATAAAAAACAGAGTTGAAATTGGAAATAACAGTAATGCAGATGTATTTGTATCAATTCATTTAAATAAATATCCTGAATCCGAAATTTATAGAGGGTGGCAGACATTCTACCAAGAAAATAATGAAAATAGCAAAATACTAGCACAATATATACAGGATAATCTAAATAAAAATATTGAATTTAAAAACGATAGAGTCCCTCTAAAAATTACTAATGTATATATAATGGAACATGTAAAAATACCATCTGTAATTATAGAATGCGGATTTTTATCTAATGCAGAAGAGACAAATTTACTAAAAACGGATAATTATCAAAATAAACTTGCTTGGGGAATCTTTCTAGGATTGCAAAATTATTTTTCAATTAATTTTAATTAAGAAAAGAGGACTTTAAAAAAGATTATTATTTTTAATTATACAATAAAAAATCATTGAAAATACATATGCAATTTCAATGATTTCTTATTTTTACAACTCTTAACTATATATTCTACTTAATATTATTATTATTTTGCTTTATTCTTTCTAGTTTTTTCTTTAATTTTTCTTCCTTTATTTCTTCTTGTTCCTTTTCTAAATCATCTTTTATTGAATTTTCAAATTCTTCCTATGTTCTACTAAATTTGTGATCAGCAAAAGCTTCTTTTAACCCACTTACTTGTTTTAATCTTATAACTTCATCTAATTCCATTCCAAGTTCTATGCATATTTTTTCATCTGACCAACCTTTTTTTAATAATGTTACTACTATCTTTGACATATCTCCAATCTGATGTGTTCCACGTGCCCTATTATGCCTTATAGTTGACGCCATTCTATTCTTTAAATCTTTATTTATAGTAACAACTGGTATCTCCTTTAAAAAGAAATACTCTTTGGCACACTTATATCTATGAAACCCATCTACTACTATATATTTATCATTTTTCTTATCATAATATGTAACTATAGGCTGAGTATAGCCATCTGCTTCAATTGATTTTCTTAATAGTACTAATTCAGGAGTTGCAACTCTATTTGGGTTATAATCATTTGAAATTACTTTGTCAATATCGACCATTTTTACATCTAATACTGGAAATTCTATATCTTTCATTAATATCCCTCCTCAATAGCAATTTGTATTAAATCCTCATCTGTATCAGTTTCAGAAGTAAGGAAATTTTGATATTTTTTCATAAATTTTCTTAGTTTTTCCTCATCACCTTTAGTCTGAGAAAAACAAAGCCTTCTCATATAAAAATCATTTTTTTCTAAACTTCTAGCAATTCTACGCCAACTTATAACCTTTTTTCTACCTTCAAGTTTAATATCCGCTTCTTGAGGAATATCCTTTACTGTAATACCTTCTTTTTTTTCATACCAATTCATAAATTTTTTAATCTTATGGTAATAATGTATCATCAATTCTTTATTATATATTCCAATACTTTCTAATAAATATACCGAATATTCCTCCCATGTCATAAAATCTGGTTTAGAGGTTCTTAAATTTCCTAATGCTGTAGTCTTACAATATATATTTCCAAAATTTACACCATTTACTCTATTTAATATTTTCTCCCATGTTTCTGGTTCTAAAGCTCTAAATTGATCTAAACCATTTCTTTGATCATCTCCATATGGTTGACAAAGTCTTTGCTGAGCTATTGGAACTCCATTTTTATACAGTAATTCATAAACTTTATTATACTCAAAATCAAATTTACTTACAATTCCCCAAATATCTTCTGTTGTAAAATCATAAATTGGATAAAAGTTATATACATCTAAATAATTCCTATATTTTATCTCAGTAGTCCATATAATATTTTTATACATTCTCTTTTTTATCTTTTTTGCAACAGTCCTAAATCTATTTAAGCTTTCATTTGCACGTATTGCAACACCACAAGCACAAGTTCCACCATGCTCATTTTGATACCATTTTGCAAATTGCAATACAAATTCTTCAAACTCCTCTCCAACTCTAAAATCTTTTATAGGACAATTGTAAATATTTATACTATCCTTAGGTAAATCACGAACCCATAAATCTTTAGAATTTTCATCCCAGCATGTCCATTTTGGTTGTAATACAGATACCGAATTTCTAAGTGCAAGTGGTAAAGCTATATGATAAAAATATCTTATTCTTGAAAGTTTTTTCATTTCTTCTACATGCTCTATAGTAAGTTTATACTGAGCTTCTAAGTCTATGAATAATACATCAAATTTTTTCTTTAATCTTTTTGCTATTTGATTTGCAAGCTGCAACATTACTGAACTATCTTTCCCACCACTAAAACTAAAATATACATTGTCAAAATTGTTAAAAACGTACTCTAACCTCTCTATTGCAGCAGTTACTACATCTTTTTCTAAATAAATTTTACCCATTACCATTTTTTTCCTTTTTATTACATATTATACTACTTATATATACAAAAATCAACAATATATTTTAAAAGTACAGTGTTAAAACTGTACTCTCTATTTTATAACTTAGTTTCTATACTTGGTATACTAATTTTTACATATACCTCATTTCCATTATAACTAAATTTATACTGATATTTATTTTTCTCATTGACAAGATTAGTTCGTGTTACTTCAATAAATTTATTTTTATTACTATAATTACTATCATATACTTCTATTAACATTTTATTTGGATTAATACTATCTGCTAAAAGTTTTATAGCACATACTGTGTAATTTTCATTTAGTACTAGTAATGCAGGTTCATTATTTTTAAGCATTTCAACTAATTTATTAAAGCTCTCATCAGGTATACTACTAAAATTATACTCATCTTGTCTATACTTTAATATATCTAACCTATAAAAAGCGTTAATAATTTCTTTTTCATTATAATCTGAATTTAAAAATGCTTCCGAATCCATATCTAAATAATACTGATTATATTTTCTAAATGGTGCATTCGCTACAATTGTGTCAATATTATATGTATTAAATCCATATTCAATATATTCATTAGAATAAGTAGGATTAATTAATAATATATTATTTTCTACCATATATCTAAAATCGTTTGGTTCTTTTGATAAGAAATATAAATTTTCAAATTCTAAATTTGAAAGAGAATCTTCTATTACACTATTTCCCAAATTATATCCATCAGCTTTTACAGTTCCATTATTAGCATTTGTCCTTATTGTCATACTATCTAAACTTTTTGGTAAATCACCTTGGTAATATAATTTTGCAAATAATGTCATACCATAGGTTACTCCATAATTATTTTTTGTAGATGCAAAATTATTAAATGGAAAACCATCTCTTTTAGTAATAAACTTACTATCATTTAATACTATGCTATCATCTAAATTATCTCTATTACTGTCAACTAAATTGTAATTTATTTTTGCAGATATTAATTCAAATATACTTTCTAAAATTTCATCATTAGTAGCATAATAATATTCCCCACCAGTTTGCTCAGAAATATTTTTCAAAGTATTTTGCTCTATCTCCTGACCTAATCCAATAGTAAATATTTTCACATTCGCATCTTTTGCTTCTTGTATTGCTTTAGTTATTTTATCTTTATCGTATCCTTGTACATCAGTACTATCCTTTCCATCAGTAAGTAATATCATATATTTTCTTGCAATATCTTGATTAGAAAAGGCCTTTACACCTTCACTAATCGCATTACCTATATATGTACCTGTAAACTTCTCTACTACACTTTTTATAGAATTTAATTGTTCTTTTACCTGAGATTTATTTTCTGTCATACCACTCAAACTAGTATACTCAAATGTAAATTTACCTGCTCCAAATTTATAATGTCCTTCTAATTTATCTATAATCTTATTTGATAAATCTACTCTTTTAAAATCTACATCATTTTCTGCACTACCTGATACCTCTTCACTTGAATACATAGAACCTGAATTATCAATTACAAACATAAGCTCTGTTGAAATTGATTTAGAAATTGTAGTTGTATCACCTATAAAATACATTCCAAGTTCATTTACATTACAAGATATTATGCTATTTTGAGTATCTAAGTTTGAATCAATTTTTTCAAATTCATTAGCCTTCATATCAACTCTGTATATACCTAAATTACTTTCATTTATCCCAGCTGAAGTAATAGTTTCCTTATTGTACTTTAATTTAATAATCGCATCACTAATTTCACCCTCACTATGGATTTGATATACAGGACTAATATTTTTATTAATACTAGAAATATTATCTAACTTATATTCATTAACAGTAGTACTTGCAATATTTTCTTTACCTGTAATTTCAATTTGTGTACCTGTTTTTTCATCGGAAAAATTATATTTTAAATTAGTATCTTCATTCTTACTTAAAGGATCAAGTTGTAAAAGTATTTCATTTCCATCATTTATACCATCTTCATCTGAATCTGATATTGTAGGTGAGGTTTTTGAAACATTTAATTCGTAATAATCAGAAAGTCCATCTCCATCACTATCTATTAAATTAATTGCTGTACTATTTTCTACTTCTTTTGAATTAATAATACCATCTGCATCTTCATCGTTATTTTCATCATATTTTAGTGTTTCATGTAGTTGTAAGGATAACTCATTATCTAACACTGTTATATTTTTAGATTTTATTTTATCCTCGCATTTTACTGTAACAGTATATACTCCTGGATTATCAGGCAAACTCCACTTTATTTCATTTCCAAAATTTGTATTAATCTGTCCATCACTAACTTCCCATTCTATGTCATAAGCCTTACCATATTTATCTGTTGCTGTTGCATCTAAAACTATAATTTTTTCCTTAGTTGCTATTACACTATTTTCTCCCCAGGAAATTGTTATTGGATTATATACAGCTTTAAAAACATTTACACCTATGACTAATACTAAAGCTGCTATAACCATTCCAATAATTACTTTTTTATGCTCATTATATATATCTTTAAATAGGTCAATTATATCCTCCATTTTCATTTCTCCTCTCTATATTATTTTTTTCCAATTATTTAACCATTATATACGAATTAAGTACAATATAATATTTAAATACGTTATTACTAGATACATACTCATTATATTTTTTATCTGCAAGTACAGTTGTCATCTTATCTGCAACTTTATTTATATTATCAGCACTAAATTCTACTAATTGTGTATCTTTATTATTATCTAATATACTTTTTATCTTACTCGTAAAATAATCATTATTTGATATATATTTATTCATATACACATAATAATTATATTTAGTTTCAACTGCCCTTGGGATTTTCCTTTCATATTTTATACTATGTGTAGCTTTTATATTCTCAGTTGTTACATTAAAATATGAGTGAATAACATAATTACTTAATTCATCATTTCTATATAACGATTTGTCAGAAGTCACATCTAAATGATACCATTCATCATCTAAATGTACCATATTCCAAGCATGTGATTCACCTTGTAAATTTCCAACAGTAATTATACTTTCAATTCCTACCCTATCTAATAATATTTGCATTGCTTTCGAAAAACCATCGCATACTGCAGTATCTTTTACAAATGTTCCATATATGGTATGACATTCCATAGGAATATCGTCTATATCTGTATATTTAAAATATGAAGCACTTTTACACAACCTATCATGTAATTCAAGTTCTGTTTCAAATATATTATTTACAGGAACATTCTTTATCATGTCATTTATCTTAGCATTAATTATTCTAATCTGATTTTGTAATTCTATTTCATTAGTTACAGTATATGCGAGCTGAATTTCCAATACTTGTCCTGTAATCCAACTATTAATTGCAACTCTATATGATGTTTCTAAATAAAATACTTCTGGATGATCATTAAAAAAGGCATCCATTGCTTCAGATACATCAGACATAGCCTCAGGAGTAGTACTAAGTTCATACCCCTTTACTTTAAATTCTTTTTTTAAATCCTTTACTGCATGTGCTATGTAATTATATACTGTTTTTTGGTTACTAGTAAGAAATCCATAATAATAATCATCTTTTTCAATTTCGAGTTCATTTATTTGAAAATCTGATGTATATTCTTCTAAGTCCTTTTCAAAATATGTTCCAATTATTTCAACAGTATCAGTAATTCTATCTGAAATTAAAACTGTAATTTCTGGATTTAAATATAAATAATATGTAATTCCTACACATATTGCACATGTAAAGAAAAATTTTATTAACTTTTTCAATTTTCCCTCCTGTTTTTTACTATATATTTTAATATAAATTCACTGAAATTTCAATATAATATAAATAAATAATTGATTATTCTACCATTTTTATTTAATATTTGCAAAAATTACATAAAATTTGTAATATTTTGTGGTTTATATAAGAAAATTTCCTTTATCACTTGACATAAAGTATTTCAAGATATATAATAAACACGTATTATATTAATAAACTTAAATAATTATTTAAAAGGAGGAATTTTTATGCTAATACCTATTTTTTTATCTCTCTTTTGGGGAATTTGTTCAACCATATTAATACAACCATGGTTTTGGAAAAATATAAAACGGAAAGGTTTTAAATTAAAATCATTAATAGGAGATGTAGAACAAAGAGGATTTTCAGAAAAAAGTGATGAATTAAAATACTCTATCATACTGCAAGTTATTTATTTTTGCCTTACTTTTGTTATATCATTACTTATTTATTTACCATTATCGACCCGGTATAATTTTTATGGGGCGATAGCACAAATACTATTCATATTATTATTTCAAGGATTAACCATTCTTGATGGCTGGAATAATAACAAAGAATTGAAAGTTGCATTTCTTATTTGTATTGCTATTATATGTATAGGAATTTCAATAACAGATGCAGTAATGTCATCAGGTAACATTATTGGGATAAAAAAAGATGACCAAAAAACAGAAATTGTAATTTCTACAAAAACAGGTGATAAAATAAACTTAGAAACAGGTCAACCTATAATACCAAGTTCAACTATTGAAGAGTTATTTGAAGCATACTATGTTTCAGAGCCAATTTCTTCTAATGGGAAATATTTATATACAATCAATTCTACATCAAATGGTAATGGCGTAGTTATAGTTGATAAAACAAATAGTGAAACTGCAAAATTTATAAAATGCAACTTTAAATGTGATATGAGTTTAAAACTTCGTAACAAGTACCCATTTTCACGTATAAAGATTTTAAACGTAGTCATTTCTGATGATGAAGTACCTTTTGGAAAATATGCTATTTTAAAAAATAAGAATTTTTGGGAAATACCAGTTTTAGACAAATATGTTCTTCAAAATATGTTAACTGGAGAATTCACAGAATACCCAAAAGATGAATTACCTAAATTTGCAGATAACTAATATTTAAAAAGTAAAATATAAGGAAATGTTGATATTGTAAACACAATATCGGCATTTTCTTTATGTTTATATATAATAAATTATATTATCTAGTTCATTTTAAAAGTCCTATTTATTTTCTTTAAATATTCTTAACTCTAGAAAACAAAATTTCATTATTATTTTTATATTTTTTTGAAAATTTCTCGTAAATGTTTTATTCTTATCTTCTAAAATATTCTACATAAACAACAATTTATTTAATTTATCTAACATTTCATATATCTCTAATATATTTTATCATATTTAACAGATTTTTCATTATGCCATCTTCTCTTTCTTGATTTAAACTCTTGTAATTTTATCGTGTAAATTTTGTGATAATTATATACTTTTCTGGAAAATTATGGTATAATTTGTACAATGAAAGTTTGTTCGAGGTGATAATATATGAAAAGATGTACTCTATGTGGTAGAGAACTTAGCAATACCAAATATACATTTGGTTTAGGTTGCTTAAAGAAAATGTGTTGTTCTATAAATATTTCTGATGTAAAAAATCTAAAAGGTGAGGAGTTACTAAATAAAAAAATATTAAAATTATGTAATAAGAAAAATTTGCCTACTGCTCAAAGACAAATATTAACAAATAGATACTTAACCTTAAATTTATTAAATGAAGTACCTTTGAGTTGTTATGATAAATATAAGAAATTATTACAAAAAGATATTGATATAATAAATAGTACTACTACTTCCAAAAATTTATATAGTAATAATGCTATTACGCTTAAACAATCATCAGAAATTAATAAAAAATATAAGGAATATAAAGAAATTTTCGAAAAAGTAATGAATGGTGAATATGATGATATTCAAAATATTTCATTTAACATTGTTAACTTTGCATTTAGTAAATATTATAATAAAAAACCTTATTTATCTGATATGACCCAAATGTTACAACATTATATATTAAAATGTGCAGTTCTAGTTCTAAAACTAGGTAATTATGATATATCCTCTGAATTTTTAAATCATTCATTACAAAAAAAGCCTAGTGATATAATTATTACAGAGGGAAAAGTTGTAGAAAAAATAAAGGAAAATATTTATTTTAAAAATAAAGTAAATGAAATTATTAAAAAATATGGTAATAAGGAACAGTTTAATACAGGTAAAAATAATGAATCATTAGCTTTTGAAAGTGGTGATCTGTTTCTAGCACTACACAATAGCTATATAAACATTTGTGGAAACAAACAAAATAACGGAAATTGGAATTTGGATATAGAATTATCAGATATTTATGATTTTACAGAGTTCCAAGAAATAGAAAAATATATAAACAATGATGATTATGCTAAAGTTTTTTTTGCGTCTTTTGGTAATAATTTAGCAATGATAGGTACTTCATGTAAAGTTGTTAATAAATTTGCTATTACAATTAAGTTCAATATCAAAAATTGGGAGGTATGACTATGTCAAAAAAAACAAAAAATAAACTTTTAATTATAATTTTATACATTATATCATTATTTTTATTTGAATTTTTCATTGGACAATGTAATTTTAAAAAAGCTGAACAAGAATGTTTTGAAAATGGGTATTTTTTTACTTACATATTTGGTCCATATATTGGAGCAGGAGTATACCATTTTATTTTTATATCCTTTATTGCAATTTGTGTTGCATTAAATAAAAAAATTGATACTCAATATAAACATATCGTTTATTGGCTACCTATTGCTACCTATACATTTTCATTTCCAATGGGTATGGTATGTATGATAATCGGTAATTTTTTTGAAACATATATTATTGGATAAATAAAAACAAAAATATTAAAGATTTATTTTTAATGTCGTCAATAAATTTGCTATTACAATAAAATTCATTAAAAATTGGGAGGTATGACTATGTCAAAAAAAACAAAGAATAAACTTTTAATAATATTATTATACATTGTATCATTATTTTTATTTGAATTTTTCATTGGAGAATGTAATTTTGAAAAAGCTGAACAAGAATGTTTTGAAAATGGGTACTCTTTTACTTACTTATTTTATCCATATTTTCAAGCTGGGGTATACCATTTTATTTTCATATCCTTTATTGCAATTTGTGTTGCATTAAATAAAAAAATCGATACTCAATATAAACATATCATTTATTGGCTACCTATTGCTACCTATACATTTTCATTTCCAATGGGTATGGTATGTATGATAATCGGTAATTTTTTTGAAACATATATTATTGGATAAATAAAAACAAAAATATTAAAGATTTATTTTTAATGTCGTCAATAAATTTGCTATTACAATAAAATTCATTAAAAATTGGGAGGTATGACTATGTCAAAAAAAACAAAGAATAAACTTTTAATAATATTATTATACATTATATCATTATTTTTATTTGAATTTTTCGTTGGAGAATGTAATTTTGAAAAAGCGGTACAAGAATATGGTGAAAATGGATATTTTGTACTTTACGTATTTTATCCATATATTGAAGCTGGGGTATATCATTTTATTTTCATATCCTTTATTGCAATTTGTGTTGCATTAAATAAAAAAATCGATACTCAATATAAACATATCATTTATTGGCTACCTATTGCTACCTATACATTTTCATTTCCAATGGGTATGGTATGTATGATAATCGGTAATTTTTTTGAAACATATATTATTGGATAAATAAAAACAAAAATATTAAAGATTTATTTTTAATGTCGTCAATAAATTTGCTATTACAATAAAATTCATTAAAAATTGGGAGGTATGACTATGTCAAAAAAAACAAAGAATAAACTTTTAATAATATTATTATACATTGTATCATTATTTTTATTTGAATTTTTCATTGGACAGTGTAATTTGGAAAAAGCTAAACAAGAATGTTTTGAAAATGGGTATTTTTTTACTTACTTATTTGGTCCATATATTGAAGCTGGGGTATACCATTTTATTTTCATATCCTTTATTACAATTTGTGTTGCATTAAATAAAAAAATCAATACTCAATATAAACATATCGTTTATTGGCTGCCTATTGCTACTTATACATTTTCATTTCCAATGGGTATGGTATGTATGATAATTTGGAATTTTTTTGTTACTTAAGTTTTATATAAATTAATATTTTAAAAGTAAAATTTGCTATTATCTAACTGAATAATAGCAATTTTTTATTTAAAATAAACAATCGAAAGGAATATAATCATAAAAAATCTATACATCATTGTCTAAATTCTTTCTTACTTCATATAAACACATTGCTACACTTACAGAAGCATTAAGCGAATTTATTTTTCCATACATAGGTATATTTAGCATAAAGTCACAGTTTTCCTTAACCAACCTAGATATACCATTTCCCTCATTTCCTACAACAATTCCTATTTTTCCTTCAAACTTTGTATCATATAATTTGCTTTCACCATTCATATCAAGTCCATATATCCAAAATCCATTTTCTTGCAAATATTTTATACTCTCAGTTATATTAGTAACTCTTGCAACTTTTACATACTGTGTAGCACCAACTGCAACTTTTTCAACAGTATCTGTTATTTGACACGCATTTCTTTTCTGAATTATAATTCCACTAACTCCCATACACTCTGCTGTACGTATTATTGCTCCTAAATTATGTGGATCTTCTATTTTATCTAGTATTAATATTATAGATGACTTTTTATCTTTAGCTAAATTTTCTACGTTTTCTAAAATTTCATCTATTGTTGAATATTCAAAGTCTGTAATACTTGCAACAATTCCTTGAGAATTTTTATATTCAATCATTTTATCTAGTTTTTGCTTATCAGCTTCAACTATTACAATTTTATTCTTTTTAGCAAGTTGTATTATATCATATAGTTCTTTACTTGATTTTTGTATATATATTTTATTTATTGTTTTACCTGAAACAATTGCTTCTGTTACTGTATTTCTACCATAAATTAATCCCATTTTTTCTCATTCCCTTTACATTTAATAATTTTTATGTTATAATAAAATTTCACTGTATTATTAAGTTTTACAAAAATTTATAAAACATCTAGGAGGTACATAATTATGAAACTCGATGACTTATTTGATGAATATAGTACGATTGGTTTTCTTTTAACTCTTTTTTGTAAATTCATAAAAAAGATATTTTGTAAATTACAAAAAAGAAAATAAAACACATTACTGTATTATTTTTAGAGGACATATTTGTCCTCATTTTTACTACTAAAATACTTATTTATTCATCTAATTTTAGTACACTCATAAATGCATCTTGTGGAAGTTCAATACTTCCCACCTGCCTCATTTTCTTCTTACCTTCTTTTTGTTTTTCTAATAACTTTTTCTTTCTAGTAATATCTCCACCATAACATTTAGCTAGTACATCTTTTCTCATAGCCTTTACAGTTTCTCTAGCTACAACCTTTCCTCCTATTGCTGCTTGAATTGGAACTTCAAATAATTGTCTTGGTATAATTTCCTTTAATTTTTCTGTCATTTTTCTGCCTCTTGTTTCTGCCTTCTCTCTATTTACAATAAAAGATAACGCATCAACTATTTCATTATTTAGTAAAATATCTAGTTTTACAAGATTTGCTTTTTCGTATTTTTCTAATTCATAATCAAAAGACGCATATCCTTTTGTTCTAGATTTCAAACTATTAAAAAAATCATATATTATTTCATTTAAAGGTAATAAATATTCCAATGTTACCCTTGAATTATCAATATATTTCATGTTAATAAATTTACCACGTCTTTCTTGACAAAGTTCCATTATATTTCCAACATATTCTTTTGGAGAAATTATCTCTGTTTTTGCTATTGGCTCTTCTATATGCTCAATTTCTTGTGGACTTGGTAAATCCGATGGATTATATAATTCTAAAATTTCACCATTATTTTTATGAACTTTATATATAACTGATGGAGCTGTTGTTATTAAATTTAAATTATATTCTCTTTCTAATCTTTCCTGTATTATTTCCATATGTAATAAACCAAGGAAACCACATCTAAATCCATGCCCAAGTGCAGTAGATGATTCTAACTCAAAATTTAGTGAAGCATCATTTAATTTTAATTTTTCTAATGCTTCTTTTAACATTTCATAGTCACTACCATCTGCTGGGAATATCCCGCAATATACCATAGATTTTACTTCCTTATATCCAGGTAATGCTTCATTTACTGGATTTGATTTTAATGTAATTGTATCTCCTACTCTTATATCAGAAACTTTTTTTATACTAGCAGATATATATCCTACCTCTCCTGCTTGTAATTCTTCACATTCTTCGTATGCTCCTGGTTTAAAATATCCTACTTCAACAACATCATATTCTTTTCCATTAGACATAGTAATTGCTATATCACTCTTTTTAATTTTACCATTTACAACTTTAATATAAGCAACTGCACCTTTATAATTATCATACACAGAATCAAAAATTAAGCAAGCTGTTGGTTTTGTAACATCTCCTTTTGGATATGGAACATTTTTTACTATATTCTCTAATACATCTTCTACATTAAGACCAGTTTTTGCTGAAATACATGGACAATCGGTAGTATCAAGTCCTATCGTATCTTCAATTTCTTTTTTTACCTCTTCTGGTCTTGCACTTGGTAAATCAATTTTATTTATAACTGGTAATATTTCTAAATTATTTTCAAGTGCTAAATATACATTTGCAAGTGTTTGAGCTTCAACTCCCTGTGCTGCATCTACTACAAGTACTGCACCTTCACACGCTGCAAGTGACCTAGAAACCTCATAATTAAAGTCTACATGCCCTGGTGTATCTATTAAGTTTAAAATATACTCATCTCCATCTTTAGCTTTATACTTCATTCTAACAGATTGAGATTTTATTGTTATACCTCTTTCACGCTCTATATCCATATTATCTAGTAGTTGTTCTTGCATTTTTCTATTATCTATACTTCCAGTTAATTGAATAAGTCTATCTGCTAAAGTTGATTTACCATGATCAATATGTGCTATTATACTAAAATTTCTTATATTTTCTTTTTTTATCATATTTCTCTCCAATTAATTTGTAATATTGTAAATTACATCAATATTATAACTTCCTGTAATTTTTTTAAAATTTTCCTCAAATACATTACTTTTACTAGTAAGTACTAATGTAATTTTAGTTTCTGTATCATTTACATCATTTTTATTTTTTTTCATTCCATCTAGCTTATTTTTTAGATTTTTAACGATCCCTCTACTTCCATCTATTACCATAACATCATTTCCGAAAATATCACTAAAAACAGACCTAAATAGTGGAAAATGAGTACAACCTAAAACAATATATCCATAGCTCTTTATATTAAAATCTTTTAATTTATCTAATATATATGCATTTGCCATATCTTCGTTACAATCATATTCCTCAGCAATCGGTACTAATCCATCCATTGCCAATATATCAATATTATTAGCCGTATTTAACTTATTTACAAGCTCTGTTAATTTCTTCTGCTTAGTTGTAATAGTTGTTGCACAAACTAAAATCCTTTTTTCATCATCTCTATTATTATCTACTGCTACTTTTACAGCAGGTTCAGTTCCAATTATACAAATATCAGTATATTTTTCTCTTAATTCATTTATTGCTATACTAGTAGCAGTATTACAAGCAACTACAATAATCTCACAACCCATATTGACTAATGTATCAATATTAGAAAATATGTAACTTTTTACTTTATTTACATCTTTTATCCCGTATGGAGAATTCTTATTATCTGCAAGATAAATATATTCAGCTTTTATTTCTTTTAAAGCTTCAACTAGTACTGTTGTTCCTCCAAGTCCAGAATCAAAAAAACCAATTTTCAAAAAATTCACTTCCTTTTGAATATTTTTTTACAAAATGAATATACTATTTATAACTAATGAATATATTCATTAGTCAAATATATATTTTATCTTTAAGTCCTTGGTTCCATTTCTATGGATAAGGCAAAAATAGGTGGAGCAGCGCTACACCTATTTTTTTACATCTCTCTTCTTCCCTCTAATGCTTTTATTAAAGTTATTTCATCAGTATATTCTAGATCTCCACCAACAGGTATACCATGTGCTATACGAGAAACTAAAATTCCAAGAGGTTTTATTAACCTAGAAATGTACATAGCTGTTGCTTCTCCTTCAATTGTTGGATTAGTTGCAAGTATTACTTCTTTTATTTTATCATCTTTTAATCTTTCCAATAATTCTTTTATTTTTATATCACCAGCAGTAATATTGTTCATTGGTGAGATTGAACCATGTAATACATGATAATACCCTTTGTATTCATGTGTTTTTTCCATTGCAATTACATCTTTTACATTTTCTACTACACATATTACAGATTCATCTCTTTTGCTATCTGAACATATATTACAAGGATCACTTTCAGTTATATTATAACACGTTGAACAAAATTTTACCTTTTCTTTTGCATCTATTAATGTTTGGGACATTTCACAAGCTACCTCTTTTGGTGCTTCTAAAATATAAAATGCAAGTCTTACTGCTGTTTTGTGTCCTATTCCTGGTAATTTTTCAAATTGATTTATTAATTTTGTTACCGTTTCTGAATACATTATATCACCTAAAATAATCCAGGTATATTCATATTCATTGAACCAAGTTCTGCTTGCATCATTGTATCTGCTTTATTTAATGCTTCATTTACTGCTGTAAGTATTAAATCTTGTAGCATTTCTATATCATCAGCATTTACAACTTCTTTTTCTAAGATTATTTCTTTTATAACTTTATCCCCAGTAGCTTTAACTTTAACCGCTCCACCACCTGCTGATGTTTCAATTTCTTTTTTAGCCACTGCTTCTTGTTTTTCTTGCATTTCAGTTTGCATTTTTTGTGCTTGTTTTAATATATTTTGCATATTTCCAAAGCTATTTCCGCCTCCTGGAAATCCTCCAAATTTTGCCATTATTATCACCCTTTCTTTTTTTATAAATTATATATCAATTTAATCTTTTTTGCAATCAATATTTGTATATTCAATATTATTTTCAACTAATAATTGTTCTAGTTTACTCATTGTATCTTCATTCTTTTCATTTAATTCAAATAATAATCTGTTATTTATACCATATTTTTCAGATAACACTGAACTTATAATTTGAGCATTGTCATCTGATTTTAATATATTATATGCAAAACTATTATTTGTAATTATAACACTTAAAATATCAGCTATATATAACTCAGAACTTGCAAGTGCTGAATATAATTTTAATTTTCCTTTTTCTGCTATTGCATTCTTTAGTCCATCAAACTCTGCAAATTTTGAAAAACTTGATTTTTGTGATGTAATTTTTTCTGGTGAAACATCAATATTAGCATCATCACTTTTTGATTTTACTGGTACTTTCGTTGCATTACTTTTTACCACTACTCCAGATTTTATTTTATTTTCCAATTCAATTATTTTATTATTCAAATTTTGCATATATGAAATTAGTTCGCTATTATCATTATTATTACCATTATTTGAAATTATGCTAGTAACATTATTACATAATTCAACAAAACAGGCTTTTACAACAATTTCAGGATTTGTAGATAATCTTAAGTCATTATCTAATTTTGATAATCTATCAATTATTGAAATTATTCTTTTATTATCATCTTTCTTATCATTATTTTTAAGTAATCTATTTAAAAATTCTTCTGTAACTTCTGAAACTAATTGTCTTAAATCCTTACCACTTTGAATAACATTATCAACATATTCCACAGCTTTAATTGCATCAAAATTGATTATACTATCAGCAATATTATTTACTAAGTCCGTATTTATAGCTCCAACAATTCTTTCAACATCACTTTTCTTTAAAATATCTGAATATTCAGAAATACACCTTTCTAGTATACTTAATGCATCTCTTAGTCCTCCGTCAGCAAGTTTAGCTATATATGAGATTGCTTCATCTTCAAACTTTATATTTTCTTGTTCTAGTACATAATTTAATCTTTTGATAATTGCATCATCTGATATTCTTCTAAATTCAAATCTTAAACATCTTGAAAGAATTGTTACAGGTATCTTATGCTGTTCTGTTGTTGCTAATATAAATACGACATTTTCTGGTGGTTCTTCAAGTGTTTTTAGAAGTGCATTAAATGCGCTAGTTGTTAACATGTGTGCTTCATCTATTATATAAACTCTATATTTTACATCAATAGTTGCGTATACTACTTCTTGCCTTATTTGACGTATATTCTCGACACTATTGTTAGAAGCTGCGTCCATTTCAATTACATCAGTTGTATTTCCCTCTAATATATTTTTACATACTTCACACTCATTACAAGGTTCTCCATCTCTAGGATTTAAACAGTTTATTGCTCTTGAAAATACCTTGGCTGCACTTGTCTTTCCTGTTCCTCTACTACCACTAAATATATACGCATGAGATATTTTATCTGATTTTATTTGATTTTTTAAAATCTTAGTTACACTATCTTGACCTACTATTGTATCAAATGTACTAGGTCTATATTTTCTATACAATGATATATATGACATATTCTCACCCTTATACAATAATACACCAAACACATAGAAATAACTACTTATTGCTGCTTCCTTCCAGACCTGACAAGGTTCATAGCTTTCTATCGCTTGGTGATACGTTAATTATACAATATAAACTTAAAAATTGCAAGAAATTTAATGATAAAAGTTTAAAATTAATATACTTAGCTTGTACTGTTGTTAGTAGTAAAATATAAATGGCTCTTACAAAAAATGTATGACAATTAATTCTTATTAGATAATAAACATATAGAAATAAGAGTATAAAAATAATAATATTAAGTAAGTTATTTTAATTATGATAAACATCACGTACTTTCCAGAAGAGCCATATAAATATACAAAGCAGACATATAACGATAGTTAAACAATAAAAGTTAGTATTTTTATTGTAAACTAATATTGACAAATAAAATAAGTGTTGTATAATGTAAATAACAAATAGGAAGTAAGTTACTTTATATTTCTTTTCTTCTATTTGTAAAGATTATAGTTTCATTGAAATGTCGAGAAGATAAAGGGGAAAATTTATCTTCTCTTTTTGGTATAAATTATAACAAATGAATAAAAAACAATAAAAAGTTTAGGTATTTTTAAGTCTTACTTCTTAGTGTATATTGTCAGTTTTTTGCAATAAGGTTCTTACCCTCACAGCCCGAAGTACCATCTTATCCAACATGGATTTAAAGGCGTATTGAGTATCAAAAAAACTAACCAACTTTAACGAACACACAGTTCAATTAAGATTTATAGATGACGTTAATGTATGCTATATTTATACATATTAGGTTGGTGTCAATAGCTTAAGTAAAAATTAACATAATATTAATTGTGTTGCTTTGCTCTATTTTCGGACTTTTTTTGCTATATTTTATTCGAAAAAGCTATTTTCAATTTTATTTTTACATTTTTGCACCAGTCACCATCTATTTTCTAAACATTATTTTGTTACTCTTAATTCCTGATGATAAAAATATAAAATTAATATATACTAGTATAATATATTATAAGACTATACATCTTTATACATAAAATTTAATATTATTTATACAACAAAGAGAAAATGATTTTTAATAACAAAAAATGAAAATAGTAATATATTGATTTATCTTTTACTATTTCCATTTTAACTATAAAGTGATTTTTATTTTAATAAAGTATAATTTTCTTTTTAGAAAGCTCCATCCCCCTTCTAATCAAATTAAAATCAGCTCCACTTAATACTCCTATCAATCCTGTACCAATGGATATACTTGCAATAGGCTCATCTGTTTCTATAGAGTCAAAACATTTCCTTATAGTTTCAATTTGACTATTCCAGCCAGTTTTCAAAGAATGACATACTAATGCATAAAATGTTATTCCTTTAACAGACTTAGTCAAAACTGTACCTAGTTCACATTTTCCATAGTTTGCAAGTTCTGGCCAATACTTACTTGAACAGTTCCGGCAAATCCTGCATCATTAAATCCTTCAATATTAACTGCAAAAGCTATCCGAGTTTCGCCACTTTCTAAAATATTTCCACCTTTTTCCTGTATAATCATACAAAATTCCTCCTTTAAATTATTAAAGTATTACAACTATTATCTACTTAATATTATATATAAAACAACATATTATGTCAAGTAGATTATGTAATTTTTAAAAAATTTATACAAAATTACATATTCTAGCTTTTCTTGCTAACTAAAATTTTAGCACAATCTTCACACAAATATCTATACTCCAATAACTTACCAATTGAATCAGTATAATTACGACACCTAGGACACATCTGTGCTGTCGTTTTTGTAATTTTCACAGATCTTTTATTACTTTCTTCTGCCTCAATTTCAGAAATATTTAAAGCCCTCACTATTTCATCTTTATTATCATTTATAAATTCAACTGACTTTGGTGTTGTTTGTAACAAAACATTAGCTTGAAATGTATTTTCTATCACTTTATCTTTTTTGGCATTTTCTATATACCTTGTAATTTTTCTTTTAAAATCAAATATTTTATCCCATTTATCTATTACATCTCTAAAATCGTATTCTTTTAATTCATTTCTATACATAAGTACATTTATTTGTTCATCATTATTTTTATTCCATACGAAAGGCCATATCTCCTCTATGGTAAATGGAATTACTGGCGATAACCATAATACCAAAGCATTTAAAATATCATGTAAAGTTGACTGTGTACTTCTTCTTATCTTATCATCTTCACTTAAGATATATAACCTATATTTTAAAGTTGAAAAATAGTCTCGTGTTAAGAAATTTTTACAAAAATTAAAAACTTCTTTATATACTTTATTATACATTCCATCTTCATACCATAAATCTATATTAACATTCAAATCATATAATTTTGTATATATATACTTATCTAAATCAGTTCTATCATTTATTTCTATGTAATTTCTTACTGGTATAAAATCATATAAATTTGATAAAATATACTTTAAACATCTTCTTATATTTAAATAATCTGAATTTATTTTTACAATATCTTGTTCCTCTAATTTTACATTATTTTCATTAAAAACAGACATTGCCCATAATCTTAATACATCTGTACTATATTTTTTTACTACATCATTTATTCCTATATTTTGTGTAATTAAATCACTTAACGAATTTTCATCGTACTTATCAAAAAATATTGGTATTGTTACAATTTTTATATTCTCATTAATTCCAGAATGTACTAAAATTAAATCTAATTTACTTAAATTTTCTACTCCTGTTTTATTATAACTTAAACTATAAACTTGCTTTAAAAATTCCTTTGAACTTGCTATACATATATTTGCATCACTTTTTTGTTGTTCACTCTTACTTAAAAATTGCATTGATGATAATATAAATGTATTATTAAATACCCCATCATCTTTAAAGAAAAAATTACTACCGCACTCACATACTATTTCTTTACCTAAAATTTGATCAGGTGTCATATTGTACAATGAAGATATACCATTTTTCCCAATACAATCCCTTATTATTTCAAAATATTTATCACCACTTAAATATTTACCACAATCAGCGCAGAAAAACATAGGAATTGGTATACCAATTTTTTTATTAACTGAAATTTTTAGTTCATCTTTCAAACTTATTTTATCAAGCATATCAAATACATTATTTTTTAAACTATTATCCTGTATTTTCAGCACATTTTTTATATTAGAAATTGCATTTTTTAATTCATCTTTTACCTCATTATCTCTTTTTATATACCATTCATTAGCAATTTTATATACAAGTTCAGTTTTGCATGTACTACATTTATTTATAGATGTAGTTATTGGCATTACAGATAAAATTAGTCCCTTTTCTTTCAAGTAATCTACTACATCTTTTTGTACATCTTTATAAAATTTACCATTAAATTTTATAGTACTTGGATATACATTTCCTTCACCATCTATAATTGATTTTAAATTATCAATATTATTTTCTAATTCTATTAAATAATCAATATATGTATGTGTATTAGAAACAACATTTATCCCTGTAAAATCATTATCATTTATCATTATTTTTTCACGAGTTGAATATATTAATTTTACTTCTCTATTTTCATCTAATGGATTATAACATATAATATTTTGTAGCTTACTTGCATCTATTTTTTTTATAATATTATATCTAAGAAAGAATGCATTTTCCATTACAGTATCTACACATTCAGAAGCTATAATATAGTAAATACTCTTGTTATTTTCTGTTACATTTACTATACTATATTCCATATTCTTACATGCAACTATACTATCACTAGATTCAAGAACCCAAGGTCTTATTGTTGCAACAATAAAATACATCTCTTCATTTGGATTTATTGCCTCATAAATCTCTCCACAATTTTTAATTCGATATTTTATATATACATTATTTTTTCTAGCCTTTTGTATTATAACATCACTTTGTGAAATTTCACTTTTACATTTAGTACACCAATGAACAGGTCTTATCTGCTTGTATATATTACCATTTTTATATGATTTAAAAAAATTTTCAACTACTCTTTCTTCAGTATTTTCATCAAAACTACTTTCTATATTATTATTATAGTTGCTAACTACCCCCATTTTTTTTATTTCATGTATAATATTTTTAGTAGTATCTTTTAATTCATCTTCTTTTATATTTTTATATTTTACTTGCTCTTTTAATTTTAAACCATTGACCTTTTCATTATTAGTACTACCTTTTTCAATAAAACTTATATGATGAGTTATAATGTTACCCATCATTATCTGATGTCTTATATATATATCTTTGTAAATTGAGTTAATTAATTGGGTTGGAGTACTTTTATCATTTATTTCAAAAGGAATACTTGCTAAATTATAATTTTTGCCATTTAATTTATTCTTCTCGATAGCATTATTATATTTTTTATAATCTTGTATGCTATTTAAAAAATATTTTTCTTTCTTTATTAAATCACTTATTATAGATATAGTTTCTTTTGGAAGATTAAGCGTTGAATCAAAATCTTTATTTCTATTTATTTTCATATCCATCCCTCATATGTTTATTATTATACCAAATACTAAATACTTTTTCAATTACAATTATATATTTTTTATTAAATAGACAGTAAACTTATAAATATATATGTTTACTGTTTTAATAAATATTTATATATTAAGATTTATAACATCGTATGGAACTAATATACTAAAATCTCCTGCAAAATATGGTGCAATACTATACCTTTCAAAAAATACTATTAGTCCCTCATCTGAAAAAACGAACTTATCAAAATTTTCGTCGTCTGGCTTTAAACCATCTTTTAGCATTCCTTCATCATTTACTTCAATTAGTATTTTGTTTTGTTTAAGCTTATTATATGAATATTCAGATAATTTATTCAATATATTATTATCTAGTTTTTCTAAATCTTCAATAGTTACAAAATTATTTTCTTTTTTATTATATACAACAGTTTCAATAAGAGTATTTGGATGGGCTCCACCAGTATATGAATATATTTCTATTTCAAATGATATGTAATTTTCCATTTCATAAGAATTAAATGTAAATTGCAATTCAAATTTAGCATCTTCACTAAGTGGTGTTAATCCCTCTATATTTTCCTTAAAGTCATTTATATAGTCAATAGTTATATTATTTACCTTTTTATTTAAAACCTCGTACTCTGTATCAGGTATATATCCTCCTATAACATAGTTTTTTCCCTCTTCTTTTATTTCTTTAACTTTATAATTACAACTTGAATTTACTGCCCTTACTTCAAAAACAGTTCCATCTACTCCACTTGAAATATAATATGTCGAAATTATAAGAAATAAGAATAAAAAAACAACTAAGGCATACTTTTTTGTCATATTATCACCTAATAATTGTTATGCACTTAATTGTTTTTTTATTCATTTATTATCTATACTATTTAATTCATATGGGACTTTTAAATAATCTTCAATATTATTTGATACAATTTCTCCTGATTTTATTGTAATTATATCAATATTTTTACACATATCAAGTATATATTGCAAACATACTCCACATGGAGCTATTTCATCTAACTTATCAGAAGCTTTTTTACCACCAACTATTGCAATTTTTACAAAATTTCTTTCACCATGTGAAATTGCATTTTGTATTGCAACTCTTTCTGCACAATTAGATAAACCTAGTATACTGTACTCTTCTACATTAGCCCCAATATATACTGTTCCTGAACTTGCAAGAAGTGCTGCACCTACTGTATATTGCGATACTTCTGCTAAAGCATTTTTTCTTGCATTTATTGCAATTTTTAGTAAACTCTCATTATCCATAACGACCTCCATAATATATTATTATTTATATTTATCATACACATTTTTAAACTCATCTTTATAATCTACAAATTCATCGCTAACTTCTATATATTCTTTTAACCATATAAGGAATTGTTCTTTCTCACTAGCCGAACTTTTACTTAATAAATCTTCTATTATTTCCAGAAACATATCTTGAACATCGCCATGTTCACCATTAGAACCATCTATATAAAATTCTCCTATTGTTTCTAATGTTGATTCAACTATATTAATAGCGTTTTTTATATCATTTTTCTCTATATAACCCTTAGCTTTATTAGCATAATCATACATAATATCCATAAATAAACTGCCTGTTTCATCATCTATGTAACCTCTATCGGATATTCTCATTATAGTATTATACAACAATTCTTTTATACTATCTTTTGTTCCATCAGAACAATATTCACAAAATGTTATTTCAAAACTATCTCTAAGTGAGCTATTTGACATTAAACTGTCTAATAGGAATTCTGCTATTTCCTCTTTTTCTAATTTTTCTATTATTTTTTCATAATCTTCATATTCCATAATATTCCTCCTTATTACATTAAATTTTTTACTATATTACCAACTTCTGGACCAACTAATACTATTTCATATATTATTAATACTACTAATATACCAAGTATAGCACTAATTAACATATAAACTGGGGCTATTTTTGTATTCTCAACTCTTATTTGAGCAATAATTAAACTAAGCAAAAATGTAATTCCTCCAACAAATATATTTCTCGTTATTATATATGAATATGTTGTTAGTGCAAATGCAAGTGCTACTCTTGCACTAGGATATGTTTGTGCAAATTTATCACCCTTGCCAAAAATCCCTTTTAGTATAACTGTTAAAATTATTATCACGAAAATAATTGTAAACAATATGTGCAATTTTGATGAAAGTATAGATGAAATAACAGATGTTGTCGCATTAGCTAATTTATCTACAAATAAAAAGTATGCAACAATTACAGCTACTGCACTCGATATTAAGACCCCACCTGCTGCTATATCTTTTGCAGCTTTTGCTCTATCATCATATTTATCTGTAATCAAGTCAACTATATATTCTACCGTAGAATTAATCATTTCTGCAAAAATTACAAATCCTATTGTTAAACATAAACATGCAAATTCTGTCTTGGTAAAATCAAAAAACAAACTACTTATAAGTACTACAACCCCTATTATATAATCAATTCTTAAATTTCTCTCAGTTTTAAAGGCTCTAATCACTCCATCTAAAGCATGTCCCAGGGCAGTGTAAAAAGTCTTATTTTTTACATTCTTTAATTTTTCATAGTTGTCTATTTCAACTTTTTTTTCATCTTTCTTATTATTTTTCATTTACTCAGTCACCTCAATTTTAGATAATATCTTTTCCTCCAATATCCTCATTTCTTTCTTATCCTCTTCTTTTATGTGATCATAACCTAGTAAATGGCAAATTCCATGAGTAATCATATATAATATTTCTCTTTCTATACCAGTTCCATATTCTATTGAATGCTGTTTTATTATATCTAAACAAAGAAGTATATCTCCCAGTTCAATTTCATGTAATTTTTTTCCTTTATTATCTTGATTTTTTAATATATCTAATTCTTCTTTTTCGAATATTGGAAAAGATAGAACATCTGTTGATCTATCAATTCCTCTATATTCTCTGTTAATATCTTTTATTTCTTCTGCTGATACTGTTTTTATAGATACACTTACATTTTCAATATTTATATTTTCTTCTTGAAGTGCATAATATACTATATTCTTCACATTATTTGTTATATCGCTTTTTCCTGTATTTTTATACATGTATTTATTTAAGTATTCATCTAAATCTATTTGTATATTACTCTGGTGCATTTTCTCCCCTTTCAACAAATTTTCCAATTTGTTCATTTACAACATACTTTGTTTTTACCAATATACCATTTATTGTATCCTCTACCATAACATCTTTACTCTTCAAAGTTGGATTTTTACAATTAGTAAATATATTATTTTCTAAATAATTTTGTGTATCCTGTTCTACAATATTTAATAACTCTTCCTTGTTATACATTATACTATTTTCTACATATTCATTACAACTGTACCAATCAAATGATATACTGTTTCCAAATATGTTAATACATTTACTATATTTATTTATATCATATTTTTTGTTTTTATTCAAATAATTGAGCATAAATTCTTTAGAATTAATGCTAATTCCTAAAGAATATCTTTTTTTACCTGTATATTCTTTTTGTATATCCTCATAATTATACTCTTTTTCGTAGTTATATTCTGTATCAACCATTACTATCCCTTTTGCAGTTACATCAATTGGTTCAAAATGTTCACTATATATCTTGCCTTCAATTGCAACCATTCCCTCTTCTATATAACTTCCAACTTTATACTTTGAAGTACCATTTTCTGGTACAACTTTAGTAATAATTCCTGACTTATCCGCTACAATATCTCCTACACTTGTTTCCTGAACCGCACTCTTATCAAGCCTTGTTTTTTCTACAATATTTACTATAGCTTTTGTACCATCTAGTTCAATTCCTATCCAAGTAATATCTGATATTTCTATTCTAAAATTATTTATTACTTCTGTAGTATTAAGTGTTAATTTGTTTCTACCTACATATAACCCTGAATTTTTAAGGGCTTGTTCAATTTGCTCATTAGTTACATATTCGTTTCCCCTTATATCTATATTCCATACAAAAGTTGAAAATAAAATACTAAAACATATCATAAGAAATACTAGTATAAAGATTAATTTTCTATTTCTATATTTATGAAATTTAAAATATAGTCCTTTCTTTTCCTTTATTTTAACTTTGCACTTCGTTTTTCTTGCAATCTTCCTTAATTTTTTAAAATCTGATATATTCATTTTAAATCTTATGACGCCTTTTACTATATTTCTAATATCCCAAATTTTTATATTATTTATTTTACACAGATTTATAAAACGTTCTGTAAAAAATCCCTCTATTTGAATTGTTACTATGCCTATCATATTTTGAATGTTTTTATCAATTCCCATAATTCCTCCGTTATTTTTTATAATTTAAACTATATATTGTTCCACTAATTACTAATTCATAATCTGTTATTTCCTTTATATCTAAGCCTTTACCATCTATTACTACATCTAAATTTTGTGTTCTTATTTTTATATAATCTTCGTAATAATCAATTATTTGTTTATAACCCTCAATTAATACATCTGAATCTTCAATAATAGATATTTTAGTAGAATTATTTGCAACCTCTGGAGGTAATTCAAGAAAATCAGAAAATTTATTTTTGGCTTCATCTAAATTTCCTTTTTGTTTTATATTTTTAATAATACTTTTATACCACTTCTTTTTTTCTTTACTATTTGATTTCATGAATCTCACTCCTAATAAATTATACTACTGATAAAATAATTTATGATTAATATATATTATTGAAATAATACTATTTAATTTTATTACTTATATAGGATATAAATATCAATGGACTTTCATTTTGTCAATTTTTGTCGAATTATGAAATTTATGGAAATCAAGTGTATTTACTATACATAATATTATTTAAGCAAAGTATAAAAATGAAAATAATGTCGAATTTTGTAAATGACATGTTTACAAAAGGCAACAAAATATGTTGACATTTTGAAGATTTTGTAGTATAGTATTGAAGTGGTAATAAATTGATTTTAGGAGTAGTAAAATGATTAGAATAGGTATGTGTGATGATGATATTAATAATATTAATCCGGTAAAAAAATTAATTGAGTCGCAAATAATAGAAAATAACTTTGATGCTGAAATATCAATAGTTACAACCGAGCAAAATGAAATATACGATAAAATTTTTTCAAAACAGATAGATGTACTATTTCTTGATATGGATTTTAAAAATTCTAATACTGATGGTATAGAATTTGCAAAACAGCTAAGAAAAATCAATAAGGAATTTTACCTTATATTTTTAACAGCACATCAAAGATATATGCCAATATCCTTTTTAGCAAAGGTATTTGACTATATTGTAAAACCAACAAATAAGGATGTAATATCCGATTTAATTTACCGCTTAAAATCAGAATTTAAATATAACAAAAATATATTTTTAAAAGTTAATAGATGGATATCTGTAAGAACTGATGATATATTATACATTGAAAAGATGAATAACAAAGCAAAAATAGTTACACTAGAATGTACAAATGATTCGCTAAAGACGTTAGATAATTTATTAGACGAATTACCAAATAATTTCAGAAAATGTCATAGATCATTTATATTAAATGAGAATAAAGTCATAAAGGTTGATAAAAAACAAGGTTATGCATATTTTACTAACAAAATAAAATGCCCTATAAATTCAAAATTTGATATATAAGGAGAATGAGATGGAAAATATTATTTTACAGGTAATAAGTGTTATTGTACAAGCAATTATTCCAAGTTACTTTGTTATAACTATTTCTAGTGTTATTCAGAACAAAGATTATGATGGTTCAATATATGTAAAATCTTTTTTAGTAAATTTTATAATAAGTTTTATATTAGTATTTATGAAATATAATATTAATATACACAGTAATCTCAAAGGTATAATAAATATCATTTTAACATCTATATTTATGTATATAATATCGTATTTTATATTATATAATACAAAGTTAAAATCAATTCTTTTAGCAGTATCAACATTTCTATTTTTCTCATTAACAGAATTTTTAGTAATGTTTTTTGGGATTACATTTTTAACTAAAAATAGAACTGACTTACTTGAAACACCAACATACTCCATAGCACTTATACTATTACAAATGTTACTTGCATTTTTTATAACTTATGGAATTAAATTTTTTAAAATGAAACGTAAAAGTATATTTAGCTACAATTTATTTGAATATATATATCCTAAACAAATAATATTTATAATATGCACTATTATATTATGCGTAATTCCACAGTTATTTTTAATTGGATTTAATTCATATAATTATTCTATACCATTTTTAATAATAAATTGTATGCAAATGATAATAATTACAATTGTTTTATTTAAATTTATACATACTATTATTGAAAATAATAAAACGGTTATAGAATTAACTAATGCAAAAATGCATAATCAAACTTTAGAAGGACTAGTTGATGGTATTAGAAAAGTGAAACATGACTTTAATAATTTTGTTCAATCTTTAAGTGGATATGTTGCTACTAAGGAATATGATAGTTTAGATGTATTTGTTGAAAGTCTGATTAAGGAGTGCAAATTACTAAATAATTTATCATTAATTGATCCTAAAATTATAAATGAACCAGCCTTATATGGAATTATTAGTTCAAAATATTTTTTTGCCACAGAACAAGATATAGATTTTGATTTGGATATACTTACAAATGCAAAAGAAATTAATTTTTCAATTCCTGATTTATCAAGAATTATGGGAATATTACTTGATAATGCAATTGAAGCAACATTAAATTCTGATAAAAAGTATATTAAATTAGAAATGAGATATGATGATAAAAAATGTGCTGATGTTATTCGTGTATCAAATACATATAACACTGATATAAAAATTGATTTAGATAATGTCTATAAAAAAGGCTATTCATCTAAAAAAGTAAAATCTGGTATTGGATTATGGGAAGTAAAGGGTCTTATATCAAGAGCTAAAAATTCACAAATTTACCCAAGTATAGAAAAAGGTAAATTTATGCAAAATATTATAATAGAAAAAATGGTTTAAAAAATATTACTAAAATTTTTATATCATGTTTATTTCTAGATTTTAACTATAAATAACACTAGATAAGCCTATCATAATATATTATATGTTTATATAATATATTATGATATTCATTTTTATCTTAATAATTTAACTAATAACTAATTTAACGATAAAAAGTGGTTTAATACCACTTTTTTATATTTATTTTTCAATCATACATTTAGGAGCTTTTGGTTGATGTAACATAAAGAATATACAACTATTTGTAGATGATTTTGCATACATTTCTACTACTTTTTTAACTAATTTTTTCATTCATATCACCTCTCTTTTTAAAATTATGTATATAAATTTTTTACGTTATTTTAGTAAAATTTATAATAAGATTTATATTTCAAACTATTTCATATAAATTATACTAAAAATTTATATACACTATATATATAAAATTAACTTTGTTAACTTTATATCAACTATTAAAATATTGTTTATATTCCGCTTCTTCATAACTATGTTTGCATCTTAGTAATTTATATGATATATTTGTAGCAAAAATATTTATTTCCATTAATGTAATTACTATCATATTTTGTACAATTCCATCTTTTAAAAAAATCAATGAAATTATATATATACTAATTAATGATATACTAGATAATACCTTTAATTTATTTCTTCTACTTCTTTTTAATATTGGTACTTCAGCCGTATCTCCTGGAACAATTTTCAATATAACAAAAATAGAAAATATAAAATTTACAAGATACATAATATATGTAACTTTCATAGGTATATTAACATATTTTGCAATTAATATAGGCATCATAAAATATATTGTTGAGAATATAAAACATTCTATATTAGTACTTGCATGTGCTCCTCCAACAAAACTTTTGTATAATGCTGTAATGATAAGCACAATTCCTAAATAGGGTAGCACATTTAATATTAAGCCTAATAGAAATATAAATAAATATTTTGGAATATCTTCAACAATTCTCATAATGCCAAACATCATTATATCTCTTTCATCTCCAGAGATATTCTCACCCTTATATAAGATATTATCCAATATATAAGTACTCATTTTTTCTACCATTATCTCTCCACCCATAACTATTATACATTAATTTTTTAATAAAAGACCGCAAGTTATATGAATACTCTAATTTTAATTCTATTTTGTTAATTCTATTCATTCACATATATTTTTAGGGATTTCGCATAGATTTTCGCATATATGCATTTTATTTCATTTCAAATAAAAATGTAACAATTTTAATTTGATGTCATAGTATATGCTAAGGAGGTAATTTTTTATGGAAAGTAATTATTCAGAGGAAATTTTAACTATTAACGAAAATAGAAAATCAATAACTAATGATTTTAATATGATAAAAATTGGAGATACAGCACCTATATTTAATGCAAATAGTACTATAGGTCCTATAAAATTAACAGATTATTTAGGTAAGTGGGTAATATTATTCTCTCATCCAGGTGATTTCACGCCAGTATGCACTACTGAGTTTATAGCATTAGCTAGAATGAATAATGAATTTGAAGCAAGAAATTGTAATTTAATTGGTATTTCAGTAGACAGTAATGCCTCTCATTTAGCATGGATTCATGATATACATAGAAATACAGGAGTACAAATTCCATTCCCTCTAATTGAAGATTTAAATATGAAAATATCTAATAAATATGGAATGGTGTCTCCAAAAGTAAGTGACTCAAAAACTATTAGAAACGTTTTCTTTATAAATCCAGAACAAAAAGTTTGTGCCATACTTCAATATCCAATAGAAATTGGAAGAAACACAAACGAAATTTTAAGAATACTAGATGCTCTTCAGGAAAGTGAAAAAAATAACATCATGACTCCTGCAAATTGGATGCCAGGTCAGCCATGCCTAAACCCTGCTCCAAAAACTTATACTGAAATGCTATCAAATCTAAAAAATTCTAATCAATATAACTGTTTAGATTGGTATTTATGTTTCAATGTTAATAATAATGTACAACCAAACATAGAAGAAAATAAAATTATGCCAAACACTACTTCAAATTTTATACCTTATATTTCAAATAATGCAAACTGTCCTAATATAAATCTATAATTTAAGGAGGAGAGTATGAGTGATAATTGTTGTAATACTAAAAATAATTGTGGATTTCTAAAAAATATATTTTGTGGCAATAATTGTATGTTTATAATTGTATTCATAATTATAATACTATTGCTACTAAATAATTGTAATAAATGTAATAATTCTTGTAATTCAAACAGCTGTAATGATGATATAATCTAAATAGGGCAGATAAAGGCTATACACCTTGTCCCTCACATTGCACCATACGTATGGGTCTTGTATATGGCGCTACATCTGTATTAATATTACAGACTACTTAAGGTAGTATTCTAGAGTGTAAATGTCAAGTAAAAGTTAATAAAAAGTAGAAAGTAAAAGTACACAATTTTCTGTACTTTTATTTTATCATAAACAAGACGCAAAACTATACTTATCTACTATTTAGCCTCATCAAACTTCTGTTCAAAGACTCGATAGATTTGCTACATCACGTTCTTCACCCTCAATCTTACTATTAATAACTTGTGGTTCGCTAAGCTTGTAGATAAATACCTGTGACCAGACTTTTACCAGCTGGATTAGTGCCATGCCCGACACACCAGTAAAAATGACTGATATAAAAATTAATCAGTCATTTAATATTTTTTTATTCGCTTAAATCAAAATTAGGAACAAATTTTTCTTCATCATCTTCAAGTTCCTGAACATATCCATTATATAGTTCCAAATCATATATATAATTTAATATCTCTTCATATTCAATATTATTTACTTTTCTATTTATTTCACTATACTTATTTGATAAATGTGTTGGGAAATATTGAAACATAACGCTTATAAATACTTTATTATCAAAATTATCTTTTACCCACCTTAATATATTCTTAGAATTACTTATATTATTTGGTAGAACCATATGCCTTATAACAAGACCTTTTTGTATAAGACCATTTCTATCTAATATAGGAGTTTCAACCTGCCTATACATTTCTTTAATAGCATTTTTAGTAATTTCAGCATAATCTTTTATCTTTGAATACTTTATAGCTAGATTATTATCAAAATATTTAAAATCAGGTAAATATACGTCAATATATCCATCTAGCAACTTTAAAGTATTAATACTTTCATAACCACTACTATTATATATTATAGGTTTATTTAAGCCTTTTTGTCTAGCAATTTTTATAGCTTCAATTATTTGTAATACATATATTGTAGGAGTAACTAAATTTATATTATTAGCACCATTTTTCTGTTGAGATAACATTATTTCTGCAAGATGTTCAATAGAAATTTCTTTTCCAAATCCCTCAAAACTAATTTTATGATTCTGACAATATACACATTTTAAATTACAATTTGAAAAAAATATAGTGCCTGAACCATTCTCTCCGCTAATACAAGGCTCTTCATCATAATGTAATGATGCCAAAGCAATTTTTATTTCATTACTTGCTTTACAATATCCATATTTTATATTTCTACTATGAAAAAAATATCCCTTAATTACGAAAAAAGACACAATCCCCCTTTCCC